>NZ_JBFODJ010000084.1:0-23029 GCF_040908265.1 Aeromonas sp. R5-1 | reverse complement strand
AATCGATTTCTTGGCCCTCGCCAAGGCAGAAACCAACGCCAGGAAACGCATGCGATTCCTGGCGTTAGCACACTTTCAAGAAGGTCATTCCAGAACTGACATTGCCCGCTTTCTCAAAGTCAGCCGCACAAGTGTCAACAAATGGGTGAGCAACTTCTTGCTACACGGCGTGGCGGGGCTGGATAGTGTCCGTCCACCAGGCCGACCCGCCAAGCTCGGCGCCGAACAGCTATCCCAGCTTAGCGAATATATCGACCAACAAAGCCGGCTGGCCATCGGGGGACGACTGCAAGGTACTGATATTCAAACGTATATCGAACGAGAGTTTGGTGTGGCCTATGAACTCTCCAATGTCTACCGCCTCCTCAGAGAGCTGGGGTTTTCCTGGATAACCAGTCGCTCACGACATCCGAAGCAGGATGGGCAGGTGCAGGAAGCTTTTAAAAAACTTCCAGCTGGAAACGATCCTTAACATCCCGGGTCATGTTGCGCTTGCCAATGTCGATGTCTGGTTTCAGGACGAAGCCCGGTTTGGTCAACAAAATACGACTACCCGACTGTGGGCCAGGCGTGGCAGTCGCCCCCGAGCTATTCAGCAACAACAATTCGAGTACGTCTATCTCTTCGGTGCCGTCTGCCCTGCAACCGGGACAACGGAAGCCTTGCTCAGTCCTCTGGTAAACCGGGAGGTGATGAAGCAGCACTTGGCACTGATTGCAGCACGAACAAAGCCGGGTCGTCATGCGGTGGTGATCATGGACGGCGCCGGATGGCATACCATGGAATGTGCGGATGACTTCCCCAATCTCAGCCTGATCAAGCTCCCTCCCTATTCTCCCGAACTCAATCCCATTGAACAGGTATGGAGCTGGCTTCGTCAGCATGTGTTGGCTAATCGCAGCTTCAAGGATTACGACGACATCCTTGATGCCTGCACATCGGCCTGGAAGCACTTTATTGCCGATGTGGAGCGGGTGATGTCACTTTGTAGCCGAGATTGGATAAAACTGACCTAATGTTTAATCCGATTGGTATCATCCCCGCCGCGGCCAGGCCATAGAGCCGCCGGATCTCCCCCCGCAACCACATCACCTTGGCATCCTGATTGTGGCGCTTGTGCCACAGCAGGATGAAGGCGATCTCCAGCTGGGCATAGAGGGACTCTTCCAGCGGCAACGGCATGGCGATGAGGTCGGGGTGGTGTCTGGCGGCATAGTCCGCGCAATATGAAGGCACCACGGCGATCAGCTCGTGGCTCTTTTGGGCGGCGATGTGCAGCGCCTGCTCGAAGCTCGCCACCATGATGGGCACCTGCCGCCTGTGGCCTTCGTCCTCCAGCAGATCATCCAGTGCCCAGCTGTCGCTGGCCTCCCACACCACGCTCACCTGGGGGCAGGCCAGAAAGCGGGTCAGCGACCACGTCTGCCCGAGCAAGGGGTGATCCTTGCGCAGGAACACCACGGGACGATCGCAGAACAGCACCTCATGATCGATGTAATAGGGCAGCCGGTTGACCCTGGCATGGGAGCGGCCGTGGGTCTCCCGGGCGCAGAAGCCGAGATCCGCCTCCCCGTTGACGATGTCGTTGAGAGAGTGGTGATCCCAGCCCAGCATCCTGACCACGGAGTGGGGGTACTTCTGGTAGATGGTCGTGGGCAGCTCGCTCAGGAAGCTGATGCCAAAGGGGGACTCCATCACCAGACTGAAGCGGGCCCCCTCGGGGATCGCCTCGCTGTTGAGGGTGCTGATGCTCTCGGTGAGCTGGAACCAGGTCTTGAGCTCCTCCGCCAGGGTCAGGGAGAGATTGGTCGGCTGCAAGCCCTGGCGCACGCGCACGAAGAGGGGGTCCCCAAACCAGTCCCGCAGCTTGCCAAGCGCCTTGCTCACCGCCGACGGGGTGACACACAGCTTCTTGGCCGCCCCCGCCACGCTGCGCTCCTGCATCAGGTGCCTGAAGACCACCAGCAGGTTCAAATCGAGTTCACCCAGATTGCGCATCGCGTCTCTCCTATCCCCGAGCCCGGACTCGCCGGATCGCACGCCATGGTAGCAGCACCTTGACCACCAGGTAACCGAGCAGCGCCAGCAGGAGTGCCAGGATCAGCATCCAGAGCGCAGGCATCCCCAGATGGCCCATCCCCCAGATGAAGAGCCCGGACAACCCTATCTGCATGATGCAGAGCAGGGCACTGGCCGATGCCACCTGATCCCCGCACACATCCAGCGCCTCCCCCATCGCCACCCCGAACCCGCAGGAAAACCCGATGCAGACCAGGGAACACCCCGCCAGCAGCCAGGACAGGCCGCCTTCGGGCCCGCTGCTGCACAACAGGGCGAGCAAGGCCAGCAGGTAGGCGAGATGGGAGAGCGCCAGCACCCTTGCCTTGCCGAGCCAGCGCAGCAGCAAGGGGGTCAGGAAGGAAGCGGACATGCTCACCCCGGCCATCGCCATCATCAGCCGGGTGTACTGCTCGGGAGGCAGGCCGAACGTGGTCATCAGGACGAGGGGCGAGACGCTCACATAGACCAGGATGGCGGTCACGCTGGCGCTGGTCAGCAAGGCGCGCAGCATGAAGGGGGCCATGCCCAGCAGGGCCAGCGGCGATGCCCCCGCAGGCTGGCGGGCGGGGCGGGTCTCCTTGAGCAGTCGCAGGTTGACCAGGGCACTGATGGCGGCCACCAGCGCCATGCCCACGAAGATGCCGCGCCACTCGAAGTGCGACAGGATGAGATAACCGAGTACGGGAGCCAGCACCGGAATGACGCAGATCACGCCGTTGATGAGGGAGAGAGCCATCGCGAGGCGCGCCTGGCTCAGCACATCCCGCAGCACGGTGAAGGTCATGATGTAGAGCGCTCCAGCGCCCACCCCTTGCCAGAAACGCCCCAGATAAAACTGGGCGATGCCGGTTGCCTCCGCCGCCACCAGGGAAGCGACCACGAAGATGAGGGCGCCCCCCAGCACCACGGGGCGCCTGCCATGGCGATCCGCCAGCATGCCCCCCGGCAGCACGGTAGCCGCCATGCCCAGCAGATAGATGGAAAAAGCGGTGTGGATCTGCGCCTCGCTCCCCTGCAGGGTTTGCGCAATGCGGGGGACGGCCACCAGATAGAGATCGATCCCGAGGGGATAGAGGATGATCATCAGAAAAGTACACAGCAGAAACATACCCATGAAGGCTCCATAGCAGCAGGTTTCACCATCACAGGTGCGCTGTCAGCGAGATTGACAACTCAATCCTGCAAAAGCAGAGGAAGATGCCGGGCACTATAGAGCGGGCGGCCTGCCGGGGCCTAGTGACGAGATGGCACTCGGTGGATGCCAATCCGGACATCTCCCGCAGGAGAGGCCCGGATTGGCATGCTCATCGACCCGCCCCCTGCCAGGTCGCCCTTGAGGGGTCGGGTCCGAGGTAACGGGCACGCCGCGATGCGACGTGCCCTCAAGGCTCAGCGAAGGCGCACCATTACCTGGCCAGTTTCGTCAGGATGGCGTGAGCCGCCTTGATGCGCGCCTCGTTGGGGTAGTTGCGATTGGCCAGCATGACGATGCCAATCCCTTTGGCCGGCACGAAGGCCACATAGGCCCCGAAGCCGTTGGTCGAGCCGGTCTTGTTGAAGAGCACAGGGTGCCCTGTTGCAGCGGGCGCGGGCGCCGCCGGGTTCGCATTGTAAATCATCGCCGGGGAGTTGCCCGCCAGCAGCGTCTGCTCGCTGACGGGATAGGCGTAACGCTCCCAGCCCAGTCCCTGGGTCATCTCCCCCACCGCATACTGGCCCTGGTGAGTCAGATCGATGGCCTGCTGCATGGCCGCATTATCCACCCCGCTGATGTTGGCCTTCACAAAGCGCAGCAGATCCGCCGAGCTGGTCTTGATGCCGTAGGCCTCGTCCGCCAGCATGCCGGGGCTGACCCTGATGGGCTTGTCCTCTTTCGAATAGCCATAGGCATAACTCGCCATGGCCTGCTTCGGCACATTGACATAGGTGTGGTGCAGGCCAAGCCCCGGCAGGAGCGTCTGCTCCATCAACTGGGCAAACGGCTGCTTCATGCTGCTCGCCGCCAGGTGGCCGAACAGCCCTATGCTGGGGTTAGAGTACTGGCGATGGGAACCCGGCGAGTAGGCTGGGGTCCACTGGCGGTAGTAGGCCTGCATCTTCTCGAGCGAATCCACCTCCTCGGGGAATTGCAGCGGCAAGCCGCCCGCGCTGTAGGTAGCCAGCTCCCCCATGGTGATGCTGTCAAAGGCGGATCCCTTGAGCCAGGGGGCGTGCCGGCTCGCCTTGTCATCCAGTTGCATCGCTCCCTTGACCACCGCATAGGCTCCTAGGGTCGCGGTCAGGGGCTTGCTCACGGAGCCTATCTCGAACAGGGTCTGCTCGCTGACACCGACCGCGCGCTCCCGATCGGCCACACCGTAGTTGAAATAGTGGGCCTTGCCATCCTTGAGCACGGCCACCGCCATGCCCGGGATCCTGTGCTCCTTGAGCAGCGGCCGGATGCTGGCATCCACCACGGGGCGCAGGGGATCGGTCGCCGCCTTGTCACCGGCATGAGCCAGACCGGCCCACATCAGGGTGGCCAAAGCGCCCCACAGGATGGATTGTCGTTGTTGCATAGCATGTCTCCTGACTGTCGTTAGCAAGGTATCGCCATGGCGGCGACTGATGAGCCCAGCATAGTCCCACGAGGTGTGCTGCCGATGAGGCTCTGTGAAGTCTGTGTGAAGCCACCCCCTCTTTTTACCCATGAAAAAGGGGAGCCATGGCTCCCCTTCAATCACCTTGCAACACGGGCTTATTTCTTGCCCGGGTTGTCCCAGATCCCCTCTTCCAGCTGACTGCGCAGCTCGGGGTACTTGTTGGCATCGAAGGTGGGGACGCGCCCCAGCTTGAGCTGGTCGTTGTAGTCCTTGGCCAGCTTGATGGCGACGCCGGAGAGCAGCAGGATGGCCACCAGGTTGACGATGGCCATCAGCCCCATGGAGACATCCGCCAGAGCCCACACGGTCGGCAGCTCGCCCACGGAGCCGAACATCACCATGCCCAGCACGAACATCCGGAACAGCATCAGGCCGCCCTTGTGGTTGTGCTCGAGGAACACCAGGTTGGTCTCCGCATAGGAGTAGTTCGCCACGATGGAGGTGAAGGCGAAGAAGAAGATGGCCGCTGCGATGAAGATGTTGCCACCGCCGCCCACCTGGGAGGAGAGCGCACGCTGGGTCAGCTCGACACCGGTCACACCGGAGCCCGGCTCGAACTGGCCGGACATCAGGATGATGGCGGCAGTACAGGTACAGATGACGATGGTATCGAGGAAGACACCCAGCATCTGCACATAACCCTGGGAGGCCGGGTGCGGCGGATAGGGGGTGGCGGTGGCGGCAGCATTGGGGGCAGAGCCCATGCCCGCCTCGTTGGAGAAGAGGCCGCGCTTGATGCCGTTGATCATCGCCTGGGAGATGGCATAGCCCATGGCGCCGGAACCCGCCTGCTCGATGCCGAACGCAGACTTGATGATCAGGGCCAGCACGCCGGGCAGCTCGCTGATGTTCATGGCCACCACGAACAGCGCCATCAGGATGTAGGCGAGCGCCATGAAGGGCACCACCAGCTCGGCGAAACGGGCGATGCCGCGGATGCCGCCGAAGATGATGAGGCCGGAGAGCACCACCAGGGCCAGACCGCTCACCCAGTCAGGGATGCCGAAGGCGACGTTCATGGCCAGGCTGATGGAGTTGGCCTGCACCGCGTTGAACACCAGACCGAAGGCCAGCAGCAGGCAGAGGGAGAAGACCACCCCCATCCAGCGCATGCCGAGGCCGCGCTCCATGTAGTAGGCGGGACCGCCCCGGTAGTTGCCATCCTCATCCTTGACCTTGTAGAGCTGGGCCAGGGTGCTCTCCACGAAGGCGGTGGCCATGCCGATGAAGGCGATCAGCCACATCCAGAAGACGGCGCCAGGGCCACCCAGATAGATGGCGACGGCCACACCGGCCAGATTGCCCGTCCCGACGCGTGCCGCCAGGCTGGTACACAGAGCCTGGAAGGAGGAGATGCCGGCGCTGTCGGATTTGCGACTGTTGCGCAGGACCGAGAACATGTGGCCGAAGTGGCGGATCTGGATAAAGCCCAGACGGAAGGTAAAGAAGATACCGACCCCGATCAGCAGGTAAATGAGCACGGCTCCCCACATCAGGTCGTTAATCATTGCAATCAAGGTGTCCATAATTCTCTCGTTGTTATCACATCCATGGCCAGTCTGCGCTGACCGCTCTCTGTCAATTTCCGAACCAGCATTGCGCCGAAGGGGCGGAATCTAGCATAGCGAGGGAATTCAGAATAGTGACAGGGCTCACTGGGGAGACAAAAAACGAGCAATTTGATGCAAAAAAGCTTCATTTAGCACGCAATAAATCAACAAAAATTGATGCGCAACCCAGCCCCACACAAATTAGAGCCAATAGAGAACCATTTTACAACTCATCCCATGGGGGTAAAAACCGCTGAGTGAAACGAAACCAGGGAGACAAGCGTTTGCCTCTCATGCCTCATCGGCAAGGGGTTGTAACGCAAAACGTTTTACACGTAATTAAATTTCAAGTAGCTGACAGAACTATTTATGTGACCTCCCGCACAAATTCATGAATCCACCAAAATAATTGCGCTTTTCCATGTCGGAGCCAGCCGCCACACCATGAATAAAACTCTTTTTTTATCAAACACTTTCACCCGACAGCCGGTACCGCTTTCACCACCTGGCTGATTCGCATACAAGCCCCCCTATTGCAGGATGCGCCACATCCGTATTAATTAGGCAGGCAATGACGATGGGGCCTGCCCATCGCCCCTTTCTGAGCCTGAGCCGCCGGGATCTTGTAATTTAATTTCAGAACTGCCGTCTCATGCCCGCCACCCTGGGATTGCTCCCTCATAAAGAGATGATATTTGCCATGGCCGATAAATTGACCCAGCTGAAAGCCCTGACCACAGTGGTTGCCGATACCGGCGACATCGAAGCCATCAAGCGCTACCAGCCCATCGATGCCACCACCAACCCCTCTCTGGTACTCAAGGCCTCCGAGATCCCCGAGTACGCAGCCCTGATCCAGGACGCCATTGCCTGGGCCAAATCCCAGAGCCAGGACAAGGCACAGCAAATCATCGACGCAGGCGACAAGCTGGCGGTCAACATCGGCCTCGAAGTGCTGAAAATCGTCCCGGGCCGCATCTCCACCGAAGTGGACGCCCGCCTCTCCTTCGACACCGACGCCAGCATCGCCAAGGCCCGCAAGCTGATCCGCCTCTACAACGAAGCCGGCATCAGCAATGATCGCATCCTGATCAAGCTGGCCTCCACTTGGGAAGGGATCCGTGCCGCCGAGGTGCTGGAGAAAGAGGGTATCCAGTGCAACCTGACCCTGCTGTTCTCCTTCGCCCAGGCTCGTGCCTGTGCCGAAGCCGGCGCCTTCCTCATCTCCCCGTTCGTGGGCCGCATCCTCGACTGGTACAAGGCCAAGAACGGCCGTGACTACACCGCCAGTGAAGATCCGGGCGTGGTCTCCGTCACCGCCATCTACAACTACTACAAGCAGCACGACTACCCGACCGTGGTCATGGGCGCGAGCTTCCGCAACACCGGCGAAATCCTGGAACTGGCCGGCTGCGACCGCCTGACCATTGGCCCCGCTTTGCTGGAAGAGCTGAGCAAGGCCGAAGGCACCGTGGTGCGCAAACTGGACTACACCGGCGAGCGCACAGCCAAACCGGCCCCGATGACCGAAGCCGAATTCCGCTGGGAGCTGAACCAGGACGCCATGGCAGTCGAGAAACTGGGGGAAGGCATCCGCCTGTTCGCCATCGACCAGGGCAAGCTGGAAACCATGCTGGCAAGCCACCTGTAAGGCCGCTCGCCACACGGCTCTCACAGAGCGAAGTGGCGCTGCAAAAACCGGGCTCCCGAAAGGGCAGCCCGGTTTTTTTGTGCCTGTTTCCGGTTGTCACAACTTCGTCATAAAAACGTTTTATTTTCAAAGGCGTCGTGTTATACGGATGGTGAAAACCATAAAACCAAGGAGGGAGCCATGGACATGTTCAACTTCGATTTTGACGAGGTCGTTGAGCTGGGTTCACGTAGCCGCGGGACAACGGGAAAAAAACGCAAATGGCGTGAGATTGAGGCGCTTAAAGACAAGCACCGCCTGCAAAAGGAGCTGCAGGCCATCGACATCGCCTATGAAGGATCGGACGACCTGGAGCTCTGATACGCCCACGTCGCCCATGTTTCACTCCAGCGAGTGGAGCCATAAAAACAGCGCCCCGGATTGACCGGGGCGCTGTTTTTATGGGTGATCCTGTCAGGCTGCAGGCAGCGAGAGCTGTTTGGCCAGCGCCTGGAAGTGCTGGCTCACCTCCGCCCCGAACAGGGGATCATTGATGGCCCGGTTCTGCCAGAGCTGTTCGAGATGACGCCAGTCATCCTCGGTCAGGGAGTCGCGCAGATGGGGGAAGATGACCCCTTCCTCATAGTTCATGTGCGCCTCCTGCTGCTCGATGAACTGCTCCAGACAGGCCACGAACTGATCCAGCGGGATGACCGCATCCATCAGGATCATCTCCACCATCTCCTTGAGCTCGGTCCCTGCATCCAGCAGACGGGCGTGCTCCTCGTGCAACCGGTTGGCCACTTCCCCCTCCACCACCCTGTATTTCAGGTAGTAGTCATAAATCATGTCTTCCTTCGGGTGGTGGTACTTGTCAGATACCTCGCGCAGATAATCCACCACATCCCGCAGCAGGAAGTAGCTCACCGGCTGCTCATTGCGAATGGCCGCCAGCTTTTGCTTGAGCAGCGTCAGCAACCGGGTGATGTTGAGGTGGTCCTTATGCAGACTGGATAACATGGGCACTCCTTGCACTGAAATGAGAAAACGTCTGTCTCGAGTATACGGTCATTTATTGCCTGAACTTTGCACTCAATCAAGTCGGATGCAGACAGCGGCTGCACCAGCCTCTCACCACAGGAGGCACAGGGGACACCATTTCCCCTGTGCATGCACGGCGTCAGGCCGCCGGATCGGCGCAGACCGAGAGCCAGTCGATGGGACTGCGTCCTTGCTGGACCAGCAGGCGATTGGCCTCGGAGAAGTGGCCGCAACCGATGAAACCGCGATGGGCAGAGAGCGGGCTGGGATGGGGGGCGCTCAGCACATGGTGGCGCGACCGGTCGATGAAGCGCCCTTTCTTCTGGGCATGAGCGCCCCACAGCAGGAAGACAACTCCCTGGCAATGGGCATTGATCCGCTCGATGACCCGATCGGTAAAGGTCTCCCACCCCAGGTGGGCGTGAGAGTGCGCCATGCCCGCCTGGACCGTCAGCACCGTATTGAGCAGCAGCACTCCCTGTCTGGCCCAGGATTCCAGGAATCCGTGATTGGGTGTGACAAAACCCGGCAGATCCCGCTGCATCTCCTTGTAGATGTTGACGAGGGACGGCGGCGTGCGCACTCCGGGCAAGACGGAGAAACAGAGGCCGTGCGCCTGGTCCGGGCCGTGATAGGGATCCTGCCCCAGAATCACCACCTTGACGTCATCCAGCTCGGTCAGTTTGAAGGCATTGAATACCTCGGTCGCCGGGGGATAGATCACCTTGCCCGCCTCCCGCTCGGCCCTGACGGTGGCCAGGGTGTCCATGAAATACGCCTGCTCTTTCTCCGAACCAATCACATCTTTCCAGGTCAGCACACCCGTCTCCTCTCGTTGCGAATCCACTCCTTCCATCCTGGCTGGCATGCCAGCCTCTCCCTCTCCCCACTCCCCGCCTTCTGTCCAGCTTGGCACCGCTATCTCCTCGGTCAATAGAGCAAGGGGCTCAGGATAGGGTCCTCGCCCCCAAGACGCAACCGCATGGAGGTCAGGCTCAGCCTGGCCAGCCTGGGAAGTGGCGGCGGCGTTCACGGGCAATGACCGGGGCTGCGTCGACACAGGAATAACAGGATGTCCTTCGGACAAGCCTCATGGGCAGGCCGGTTTTCGCTGACGCCAGAAATAAACCCTAAAGGTGTAGTTAAATTACTAGATATGAATAATAAAAAATGCATAATTCATATATCTTACAAAAACAGAAAAATGATCTGTTTTTGATTCAACTCAATGATTTAATCCCTTTTAATGCGTGCAAAATGGGGTTTTATTGATTTGGATCAATTTTCGTAATATTACCGTCGTGGTATATATGGCCCCAACGAAGTAAAGGTGTAAGGCAAGGCCCCGTTAAATCATTCCTTCCAAGAGGTGGTTTAAAAACATCAGGGTAATGTGCTTACCGTTGAATCCGCTTTCCTATGAGGAGTCATACCATGATCAAGGGCATCCAAATCACCCAGTCCGCCAACGCCGCTCTGCTGAACTCTTTCTGGCTGCTGGACGAAGAGAAACAACAGGCTCGCTGCATCTGCGCCAAGGGCGACAGCTTTGCCGCCGATCAGGAAGTCAGCCTCTCCGACCTGGGTCAATTCGAATACCGTGAACTGCCGGTTCAGCAAGAGCCTGTGGTCGAAGGGGGTCAGCACCTGAACGTCAACGTACTGCGCCGCGAAACCCTGGAAGACGCCATCGCCAACCCGGAAAAATACCCGCAGCTCACCATCCGCGTCTCCGGTTACGCCGTGCGTTTCAACGCCCTGACCCCGGAGCAGCAGCGTGACGTGGTCACCCGCACCTTCACCCAGAGCCTGTAAGGCGCCCTGCGTAAAGAGATAAAAAAACGGCCCCCTCGGGCCGTTTTTTCATGGGTGATGATCACCGCCGGAACCTGGCTCAGCTTCGCAGGTCCACCGGCCTTGCCACCACGGGTTTCGCCAGGGCGTCCTGCATGGTGGCCTCGTCGAGCTGATCGCAGTAACGAGCTACCACCAGGGTCGCCACCCCGTTGCCGATGAGGTTGGTCAGGGCGCGCGCCTCCGACATGAAGCGATCAATCCCGAGGATCAGCGCCAGCCCGGCCAGCGGCAGATGTCCCACCGCCGAGATGGTCGCCGCCAGCACGATGAAGCCGCTGCCCGTGACCCCGGCCGCCCCCTTGGAGGAGATGAGCAGCACCACCAGCAGAGTGAGCTGATGGAACAAGTCCAGCGGGGTGTTGGTCGCCTGGGCGATGAAGACGGCGGCCATGGTCAGGTAGATGGAGGTGCCGTCCAGGTTGAAGGAGTAACCGGTCGGGATCACCAGGCCCACCACCGATTTCTTGCAGCCCAGCGCCTCCATCTTCACCAGCATGCGCGGCAATACGGATTCCGATGAGGAAGTGCCGAGCACGATCAGCAGCTCTTCCCGGATGTAGGAAATAAAGCGCACTATGCTGAAGCCATTTGCCTTGGCGATACTGCCAAGCACCAGGAAAATAAACAGCAGACAGGTCAGATAGAAGCTGGCGATCAATTGCCCGAGCTGTACCAGGGAGCCGATGCCATATTTTCCTATGGTAAACGCCATGGCACCAAATGCCCCGACAGGTGCCAATTTCATGATCATGTTGATGATCCCGAAAATAACCTGGGAGAAGCCGTCGATGATATTGAAAATAGCCTTACCCTTCTCACCGATATGATGCAGGGAAAAACCAAACAGCACCGCAAACAGCAGCACCTGGAGAATATTGCCGCTGGCAAAGGCGCCGATCACGCTGGCCGGGATCACGTCCAGCAGGAAGGCGACGATGCCCTGTGACTGAGCCTGCTCCGCATAGGCGGAGATGGCGCTGGCATCCAGCGAGGAGGGGTCCACGTTCATGCCGACCCCGGGTTGCAGCAGGTTGACCACGCACAGGCCGATGATCAGCGCCAGGGTGCTCACCACCTCGAAATAGATGAGCGCGATGGCCCCCGTCTTGCCGACTGCCTTCATGCTCTCCATGCCGGCGATCCCCGTCACCACGGTACAGAAAATAACGGGGGCAATGATCATCTTGATCAATTTCACGAAACCATCGCCGAGGGGTTTCATATCGGCGCCCAGGCTCGGATAGAAGTGCCCCAGCAATATTCCGATGGTGATGGCCAATATCACCTGAAAGTAGAGGCTGCTGACTATTTTCTTGTGCATGCTCAACGTCCTGTTAATTAATTGACACGGGCGATGGCAAAAAACGCGTGCAGGGATCCGCGGCGAGACAGTTCACACCTCTCACCCGGTTCATGCCATTTCGCCATTCCGACGGCGGCACTTTCACACGTTATAAGAATCAATTTAGCGACATCAATCACACAATATATTTAACATCATTAACACCACAGCAACCTTGCAGTAATGACCATGAAGCGGCGCCATGTGAAGACGGAAGAAATAAAAATGCCCCGCAGAGCGGGGCATTTTTCAACCTAAGCCTGGATCAGACCGAAGTATCGAGGGGCTCGAAGCCCTTGACCAGATCGTCGATGGCCTTCATCTGCTTGAGGAAGCCTTCCAGCTTCTCCAGCGGCAGAGCGCTCGGGCCGTCGCAGCGGGCAATTTTCGGATCCGGGTGGGATTCGATAAAGAGACCGGCGAGGCCCACCGCCATGCCGGCACGGGCCAGCTCGGTCACCTGCTCGCGGCGACCGCCGGAGGCCGCTCCCAGGGGATCACGGCACTGCAGGGAGTGGGTGACGTCAAAGATGACCGGATAGCCGCCGGTGCTCTTCTTCATGACGCCCAGGCCCAGCATGTCCACCACCAGGTTGTCATAGCCGAAGTTGGCACCGCGCTCGCAGAGGATCAGGCGATCGTTGCCACACTCCTCGAACTTGTCGGTGATGTTCTTCATCTGGCTTGGGCTCAGGAATTGCGGCTTCTTGATGTTGATGACGTTGCCGGTGCGGGCCATGGCCTCCACCAGATCGGTCTGGCGCGCCAGGAAGGCGGGCAGCTGGATGACGTCGACCACCTCGGCGACCGGTTTGGCCTGATGGGGCTCATGCAGATCGGAGATCACCGGCATGCCGAAGGTCGCTTTCAGCTCCTGGAAGATCTTCATCCCCTCTTCCAGACCCGGGCCGCGATAGGAGTGGATGGAGGAGCGGTTGGCCTTGTCCCAGCTCGCCTTGAACACGAACGGGATGCCGAGCTTGCTGGTCACTTCCACGTACTTCTCGCACACCGCCATCGCCATGTCGCGGGATTCCAGCACGTTCATGCCGCCGAACAGCACGAAAGGTTTGTCGTTGGCGACGTCGATCTGGTTGACCTTGATATTCTTCTGTTCCATCTCAGGGATCCTTAATGGAGGGGCTTGGGACTGAGGTCCAGGGTGGCCAGCTGGGTTTTCAGCACATCGGCCACGGGATCATCAGGGCATTGTTCAATAAAGTATTCGAAATCGTCGGCGGCAAAGCGCGGGCAATCGAGTTGCTCATAGATGAAGCCCCGATCCCGCGTCTCCAGCGGATCGCCGGGCTTCATGCGCAGCAGCAGCTCGCTGCAGCGCAACGCCTCCGTCATGCGCTCCTCGCGCAGCAGGGCGCCCTTGCTGACATTGAGCAAGCGCTCGATGATCTCCCACTGCCCCGATGGCTGCAGATGATCATCGCTCAGACTCGCCAGGTTGCCGAGGGCACCGCGCAGCAGCAGTTCGATGCGGTGCCGGCTCAGTTCATCACCGTTGAAGGGGTCCACATAGACCTCCCCGTCCAGACCAGCAAAACTCAGGAGGAAATGGCCGGGGAAGCAGATCCCCTCCACATCCAGCCCTATCTTGCGACCCAGCTGGATGAGGAGGATGCCGAGACTGACCGGGATCCCCTTGCGCCTTGCCAGCACCTGGTCCAGATCGCAGTTGGCGGACGAGAAGTAATCCTGCCAGTCGCCACGAAAGCCGAGGGTCTGGTAGAAACCCTGCAACAGCTGACGGCGCACCTCGTCGCAGTCTCCCTCGGCAATCGTTTCGTCCAGCCAGGCATCGAGGCGGGCAAGCTCGGCCTCTCCCGTGCCGCCATGGCCCCGGATCTCGTCGCTCACCGACAGCGCCAGCTCGGCCAGATCGTGAGCCTCGAAGTCGGTCCACTCATCCACACGTATCATCGTCATCCTTCCTAGCCGAACAGGCTGGCCTGCTTTTGCACCGCAAGCTTGGCGATAAAGAAGATCCACCCCAGTGCGCCCAGGAAGGCAAACCAGCGGATGCCGTTGCTGCGGGCCAGGCGCAGCGCCATCATGGCCAGAAACGCCACCACCAGGATGGCGGTCAGCTTCTCGGCCAGCCAGGGGATGGCGTTGTTGAGGGGGTTGAGACCCAGCACCATGCAGAGCAGCGCACCGGAGAGCACCACCAGGCCGTTGAGCCAGCCGCTGATCTTGAGGGTGCGGGCGCCCCCTGCCAGCGCGGAGCCGGTCTGCAACCAGTAAAAGCGCAGGATAAACATCAGCACGGCCCCGGCAATCAGGGTGAGGTGCAGATGCTTGAGAACAACATACATAAGATTTCCTTGAACAGGGGCAGACCGGGCCCGCCCGTCATATCACTGAGCCAGGCGCCCCAGGGTCACCCGCTCGTTATCGCCGTAATCGCGCACGGTTTCCACCTGGACGTAGCCTTGTTGCAGCAGGAGTTGACGCACCGCCTCCCCCTGATCCCAGCCGTGTTCCAGCAACAGCCAGCCACCTGGCACCAGATGGGCGGGCGCCTGGGTGACGATGAGGCGGATATCCGCCAGCCCCTGCTCCTCCGCCACCAGGGCGGAGCGCGGCTCGAAGCGCACGTCCCCCTCGTGAAGATGGGGGTCCGTCCCGTCGATATAGGGCGGGTTGGAGACGATCATCGCAAAGCGCGGTGCATCCGAGAGCGGCGCAAACCAGCTGCCGTCGCGCACCTCGATGGGCAACCCCAGGGCGGCGCTGTTGGTGCGGGCCAACGCGGCCGCGGCCGGCATCCTGTCCACCGCCCATACATCGGCATCCGGTCGCTCAGACTTGAGTGCAAGGGCGATGGCACCGGTGCCCGTGCCCAGATCCAGCAGGGCGCAGGGGCCGCCCGGCAGGCGGGCCAGCGCCTGTTCCACCAGCACCTCGGTATCGGGGCGCGGGATCAGGGTGGCCGGGCTCACTTTCAGCGGCAGCGACCAGAACTCCCGCTCGCCGATGAGGTGGGCAATGGGCTCACCATTGAGGCGACGGGCAAGCCAGCCCGCCAGGGTCGCCTGCTGGGCGGCATCGAGCTCGTGCTCCGGCCAGGTCATCAGATAGCTGCGCCGACAATCCAGCAGATGACAGAGCAGGGCATCGGCGTCGGCACGGGGGGATTCCCCGGAGGCCAGGGTCGCCATGATATGGGCGCGGGCCTGCTGGATCTGCATCAGTTGCTCTCGGCCAGGGAGGCGAGCTGATCCGCCTGATACTCCTGCACCAGGGGGGTGATCACGCAGTCCAGATCCCCTTCCAGGATGTCGCCCAGACGATAGAGGGTGAGGTTGATCCGGTGCTCGGAGAGACGCCCCTGGGGATAGTTGTAGGTGCGGATGCGCTCGGAGCGATCCCCGGAGCCCACCAGGTTGCGGCGGGTACTCTGCTCGGCGGCGCGGTGGCGTTCGTCCTCGGCCGCCTGCAGGCGAGCGGAGAGCACCGACATCGCCTTGGCGCGGTTCTTGTGCTGGGAGCGCTCGTCCTGGCACTCCACCACCAGCCCGGTGGGCAGGTGGGTGATGCGGATGGCGGAGTCGGTCTTGTTGACGTGCTGGCCGCCGGCACCGGAGGCGCGGAAGGTGTCGATCTTCAGCTCGGAGGGGTTGATCTCCACCTGCTCGGCTTCCGGCACTTCGGGCAGCACGGCCACGGTACAGGCGGAGGTGTGCACCCGGCCCTGGGATTCGGTCTCGGGGACTCGCTGCACCCGGTGGCCGCCGGACTCGAACTTGAGGCGGCCGTAGACGTGCTCGCCGTCCACCTTGGCGATCACCTCCTTGTAGCCACCGTGTTCGCCGTCATTGCAGCTGACGATGGAGACACGCCACCCCTGACGCTCGGCGTAGCGGGAGTACATGCGGAACAGATCCCCCGCGAAAATGGCCGCCTCGTCGCCACCGGCACCGGCGCGGATTTCCAGATAGCAGTTGTTGTCATCCTTGGGGTCGCGCGGCAACAGCATCACCTGAAGCGCCTGCTCCTGCTCCTCGAAGGTCGCCTTAGCGAGCGGCAGTTCCTCCTGCGCCATCTCCCGCAGCTCGGCATCCTCTTCCTCTAGCATCAGCCGGGTGGTGTCGAGGTTCTCTTCGGCCTGGCGGAAACGCTGGAAGGCGTGAACGATATCTTCCAGCTGGGCGTATTCCCGGGTCAGGGCGCGGTATCTGTCCTGATCCGAGGCGACCCCGGGCTCCCCGAGCAAGGCCTGTACTTCTTCATGGCGCTCGATGAGGCCTTCCAGCTTTCTGATCAATGAGGGGTTCATGACTCTTGGATTCTCGATGGAGGACGGGACGGCAAAGGGCCGTCCCAACACTATGATTCTTGTGACAATCCCAGCACCTGACGCAGTTGGGCCAGCTTGTGGCTGTCCCCCTGGGCGGCGGCCTGGCGCAGGGCCTGGGTCGGTGCGTGGATCAGCTTGTTGGTGAGGCGATGGGCCATGGCCTTGAGCGCCTGCTCGGCATTTTCACCCTGTTGCAGGGCCAGCAGGGCCCGCTGCAACTCTTCGTCGGCGACCTGCTGTGACTGATGGCGATAATCGCGAATGAGATCCACCGAGTGCTGGCTGCGATACCAGCCCATGAACTCGTCGCGCTCTTCCTGCACGATGAGTTCCGCCTCGGCGGCCGCCCGCTTGCGGGTCTCCAGGTTCTGCTCGATGATGCCCTGCAGATCGTCCACCGTGTAGAGATAGGCATCGGAAAGCTCGTCCACCTCGGCTTCAATGTCGCGGGGCACGGCGATATCCACCAGGAACATGGGCTTGAAGCGACGCGCCTTGAGCGCCCGCTCCACCATGCCCTTGCCGATGATGGGCAGGGGGCTTGCCGTGGAGCTGATGACGATGTCCGCCTCGTGCAGGTAGTCCGGGATCTCCTCCAGGGTCATTACCTGGGCACCGAACTCCTCTGCCAGCAACTGGGCCCGTTGCAGGGTCCGGTTCGCCACCATCATCCGGGTCACGCTCTGCTCGCGCAGGTGGCGGGCCACCAGTTCGATGGTTTCACCGGCGCCCACCAGCAGCACCTTGGTCTGGGAGAGATCGGAGAAGATACGGCGGGCCAGGCTCACGGCGGCGAAGGCCACCGACACTGCGCTGGCGCCGATCTCGGTGTCGGTGCGCACCCGTTTGGCCACCGAGAAGGATTTCTGGAACAGGCGCTCCAGGGATCCTTTCACCGCATCCGCCTGCTGGGCGTGGGCGTAGGATTGCTTGATCTGCCCCAGGATCTGCGGCTCCCCGAGCACCAGGGAGTCGAGGCCGCAGGCCACCCGCATCAGGTGTCGCACCGCTTCCTCGTCCTGGTGCCGGTAGATGGCGGAGAGCACCTCGCTCGCCTCCAGCGCGTGGAACCGCTGCAACCAGTTCAGCACCTGCTCCCCCTGCCCCTGCTCCAGGCTGCAATAGAGCTCGGTGCGGTTGCAG
The DNA here is from genome assembly GCF_040908265.1 of Aeromonas sp. R5-1. Taxonomy (NCBI): domain Bacteria; kingdom Pseudomonadati; phylum Pseudomonadota; class Gammaproteobacteria; order Aeromonadales; family Aeromonadaceae; genus Aeromonas; species Aeromonas sp. R5-1. Next base: position 5,451 of record NZ_JBFODJ010000084.1, on the reverse strand, counting down.
GTGGAGACGATCACCGCCTCGCTGACGCCAGGCTGCTCCACCAGCTCACGCAGGGCGCGATCGATGCGGTCCGGGCCAAAGGCGACCCGCTCCCGCAAGGCGACACTGGCGGTGTTGTGGTTGATTCCGAGGGCAAACAGACTCATGGGTGGGTGATGATCGTTTCATGCACAGGGTGTAGAGGCCGACAATTGTACGAGAAAGGGTAAGTCTTTAAAAGCAATACGGCCGCCCCTTATACTGTCGCAAACCTCATCTGCGGAGCTCCACCTTGTTGTTGCGTATCTTCTCCCTCGCCTGCCTGCTGGTGCTGGCGGGCTGTACCACCACCCAACCCCAGCGGGATCAGGTCAACTGGCAGCAGGAGCGCGCCCGCCTCGAACGCCTCACACACTGGCAGTTGTCGGGCAAAATGGCCATCATCACCGCCCGCCAGAAGGGCAGCGCTCGCCTCAACTGGCAGCAAAACGGCGACGACTATCGCCTCAACCTCACCAGCCTCATCGGCACCCATATTCTGGAACTCTCCCGCACCGGCGGCGAGGTGACTCTGCTCGACAACGACGGAAAACAGCACCAGAGCCAGGATGCCGAGCTCCTGGTCTATCAGCTCACCGGCTGGCACATTCCGGTGGCCGGGCTGCCTGAGTGGATCAAGGGATTGCCGGGGCAGGCCGAATTCGAGCTCAACCCCGATGCCAGCCTCGCCAGCGTGCGCGACGGCCAGTGGCAGATCGTCTACGGGGACTATCGGGATCAAGACGGCTATCGCCTGCCCCACCTGCTCACCATGACCGGGCAGGAGAGCCGTCTCAAGCTGCAGATCAACGAGTGGACCCTGGCACCATGATGCACGACCAGGCGCCGATCCGCTGGCCAGCCCCGGCCAAGCTCAACCTCTTCCTGCACGTCAACGGCCGCCGCCCCGATGGCTACCACGAACTGCAGACCCTCTTCATCTTTCTCAATCACGGGGACTGGCTGGAGTTTGAGCCGCTCACGGGCAGCGACCAACTCACCCTGAGCCCGGCCATTCCCGGCGTGCCCGATGAACAGAACCTCATCATCCGGGCTGCGCGACTGTTGCAGAGCCGGTTGGCCAGTCCGCAGGGAGCCCATATCCGGCTGGAGAAGGTACTACCCATGGGCGGTGGCATCGGGGGCGGCTCGTCGGACGCGGCCACCACCCTCGTGGCCTTGAACCACCTCTGGCAAGCCGGCTTGAGTGAAGACGAGCTGGCCGAGCTCGGCGTGCAGTTGGGCGCCGACGTGCCGGTGTTCGTGCGGGGCAAGGCCGCCTTCGCCGAAGGCGTGGGGGAGCGGTTGCAACAGATCGCGGTGCCGGATGCCTGGTACCTGGTACTCAAGCCGGATTGCCATGTGGCCACCGCCGCCGTGTTCCAGGATCCCGACCTGCCCCGCAACACCCCCAAGATGACCCTGGACAATCTGCTGGCAGGAGAGTGGAAAAACGATTGCGAGCTGCTGGTGAAAAAGCGCCACCCCGAGGTTGCCAATGCGCTCGGCTGGTTGCTAGAATACGCGCCGTCAAGAATGACGGGCACTGGCGCCTGCGTCTTTGCTCGATTTGAAGACGAATTGGCTGCTCGGAAGGTGTTGGCAAGAGTGCCGAAAGGCTGGGATGGGTTTGTCGCCAAGGGCGAGAACATATCACCACTCTTCGTCACTTTGCAACAAGTGAGTGATTGGGGTATCGCCAAGCGGTAAGGCAGCGGGTTTTGATCTCGCCATTCCTAGGTTCGAATCCTAGTACCCCAGCCAACTCTCTCCTTGTTGAGGCCGCATCGGGAGGTGTTGACCTCGTCGATGTGTCTTGGGCCAATCTGACGCGATGGCGCTCAAGGTGGATTCCCGTCCACCCACCCTGCGGGTGATGAGACGCCATCCTCGACATCGCCCAGAGACCTTGTCCGTCATCTTGCTAAATCGTTTGCCCCCAAACGATACGGGTCTAAAATCAGACTCCCCACATACTGGATGCAACCCCGAGGTTTCAAACCGTGCCTGACATGAAGCTGTTTGCTGGTAACGCAACGCCGGAACTAGCCCAGAAGATCGCAGATCGCCTGTTTATCAAACTCGGCAATGCTGCCGTAGGTCGCTTTAGCGACGGCGAGATCAGCGTACAGATCAACGAGAATGTACGCGGTGGCGATATCTTCATCATTCAATCCACCTGTGCCCCGACCAACGACAATTTGATGGAATTGATCGTCATGGTGGATGCACTGCGTCGTGCTTCAGCTGGCCGTATCACTGCCGTTATCCCCTACTTTGGTTATGCCCGTCAGGACCGCCGCGTCCGCTCCGCACGTGTGCCCATCACCGCCAAGGTCGTCGCCGACTTCCTCTCCAGCGTGGGTGTGGACCGTGTGCTGACCGTTGACCTGCATGCCGAGCAGATCCAGGGCTTCTTCGACGTCCCCGTCGACAACGTGTTCGGCAGCCCGGTGCTGCTGGAAGACATGAAGGCCAAGAACCTCGAATCCCCCGTGGTCGTGTCACCGGACATCGGCGGCGTGGTCCGTGCCCGTGCCATCGCCAAGCTGCTGGACGACACCGACATCGCCATCATCGACAAGCGTCGTCCCCGTCCTAACGTCTCCCAGGTCATGCACCTGATCGGCGACGTGGCTGGTCGTGACTGCGTCATCGTCGACGACATGATCGACACCGGCGGCACCCTGTGCAAAGCGGCCGAAGCGCTGAAAGAGCGTGGTGCCAAGCGCGTGTTCGCCTATGCGACCCACCCTGTCTTCTCCGGCACCGCCGTTGAAAACATCAAGAATTCGGTCATCGACGAGCTGATCATCACCGACTCCATCCCGCTCACCCCGGAGATGAAGGCAGTCGGCAAGGTCAAGCAGCTGACCCTCTCCTCCGTGCTGGCCGAAGCGATTCGCCGCATCAGCAACGAAGAGTCCATCTCTGCCATGTTCGAGCATTGATAGACCCTGTTGTGACAAAAACCGCCGAATGGCGGTTTTTGTTTTTTTGGGTGCCTGGCGCCAGCCGCCAGCCTCCACTCGGCAAGAGACGAAAACCTCGGACGAGCCACCCCACCCGAGCCCTTCTGTCCGGCTTTTCCCCGACCTTGCCGCACTTTGGTTGAGTGATCGCCACTCGGCGGCTAGAATATTGCGTCCCATTGCCCCGGGTCATCCGCCCATGGCAAGTAGCGAGTGAAGACATCAAGCGTGACAAGTCAAATCAAACTGATTGTCGGGCTGGGTAATCCCGGCCCCGAATATGCCAAGACCCGCCACAATGCGGGCGCCTGGTATGTGGAGCAACTGGCACGCTGGCACAACGTCAGCCTGCGCGAAGAGCCCAAGTTCTTCGGCCACACCGCCCGCATCCAGGTGGATGGCCAGGATGTGCGCCTGCTCATCCCGAACACCTACATGAACCTCTCCGGCAAGGCGGTGGCCGCGCTCGCCCGCTTCTACCAGATCGAGCCGGAAGCCATGCTGGTGGCCCACGATGAGCTGGACCTGCCCCCCGGCATCGCCAAATTCAAGCAAGGGGGCGGTCACGGCGGCCATAACGGCCTCAAGGACATCATTGCCAGAATGGGCAACAACAATAATTTCTTCCGGCTGCGACTGGGGATAGGTCACCCGGGCGCCAAGGAGCTGGTCGCCGGTTTCGTGCTGACCAAGGCCCCCAGCAGCGAACAGAGCCTGATCGACGCCGCACTGGACGAGTCCCTGCGCGCCACCGACATCCTGTTCAAGCAGGACATGACCAAGGCCATGAATCGCCTGCACAGTTTCAAGGCCGAGAAAGTCTAGGCCTTCAGCCTGCATCGCCAGGCAGTTCAAGATGACCGGCCCCTGGCGAGATCCCTCGCCTCGGGGTCAAGCAACACGACACGGGCCGCCCGCGCGGCCCCTTGAAGCATCCATCAACAAGGTAACAATCCATGGGTTTTAAATGCGGTATCGTGGGCCTGCCCAATGTAGGCAAATCCACCCTGTTCAATGCGCTGACCAAGGCCGGCATCGAAGCCGCCAACTTCCCGTTCTGCACCATTGAGCCGAACACGGGTGTGGTCCCCATGCCGGATCCCCGCCTCGACCAGCTGGCGGCCATCATCAATCCGCAGCGTGTCGTGCCGACCACCATGGAGTTCGTGGACATCGCCGGCCTGGTGGCCGGTGCCTCCAAGGGCGAAGGCCTTGGCAACCAGTTCCTGGCTAACATCCGTGAAACCGAAGCCATCGGTCACGTGGTGCGCTGCTTCGAGGACGAGAACATCGTCCACGTGGCGGGCAAGGTCTCCCCGGCCGACGACATCGAGGTGATCAACACCGAGCTGGCCCTCTCCGACCTGGATGCCTGCGAGCGCGCCATCAATCGCCAGTCCAAGCGTGCCAAGGGCGGCGACAAGGATGCCAAGCTGGAAGTGGAAGTGCTGGAGAAGATCAAGGTTGCCCTGGAAAACGGCCAGATGATCCGCGGCATGAAGCTGGACAAGGATGAGCTGGACGCCGTCAGCCACCTCAACTTCCTGACCCTCAAACCCACCATGTACATCGCCAACGTGGCGGAAGATGGCTTCGAGAACAACCCCTACCTGGATCAGGTCCGTGAGATAGCCGCCGCCGAGAACGCCGTTGTCGTGGTCGTCTGCTGCGCCATCGAGGCGGACATCGCCGAGCTGGACGACGAAGACCGCGCCGAGTTCATGGCGGATCTGGGCATCGAGGAGCCGGGCCTGAACCGGGTGATCCGCTCCGGATACGAGCTGCTCAAGTTGCAGACCTACTTCACCGCCGGTGTGAAAGAAGTGCGCGCCTGGACCATTCCCGTAGGCGCCACCGCCCCGCAGGCCGCGGGCAAGATCCACACCGACTTCGAAAAAGGCTTTATTCGCGCCCAGACCATCGCCTTCGACGACTTTATCACCTACAAGGGTGAGCAAGGCGCCAAGGAAGCAGGCAAGATGCGCGCGGAAGGGAAAGACTACATCGTCAAGGATGGCGATATCATGAACTTCCTGTTCAACGTCTAACCCCATGAGAGGCCAGCATTTGCTGGCCTCTTTTTTATCTGGCCAGAGGCGCGATCTGGGTGCGAATGTCGTAAAAAAAACCAGATTGTTGGGCTTTTGCACGACAGCGGCCAATAACTCGCCAAACGCACCCAAATTCGTTTTTTCAAACAAAAAAAGGGTTGACGCCCCAGAGCCAGATACGCATAATTCCGGCCGCACAGTGACGAGGCAACGACTCACTGGAAGCACGGTTGGCTATGTAGCTCAGTTGGTTAGAGCATCGCACTCATAATGCGGGGGTCACAGGTTCGAATCCCGTCATAGCCACCATCTCTAGTTGGGGTATCGCCAAGCGGTAAGGCAGCGGGTTTTGATCTCGCCATCCCTAGGTTCGAATCCTAGTACCCCAGCCATTTTTTGAATGATGTTTG
>NZ_JBFODJ010000083.1:0-2424 GCF_040908265.1 Aeromonas sp. R5-1 | reverse complement strand
GGCGTTGTTGCTCAAATCAGGGAACTATCCCGCAGTTTGGTGATCTGATCTCTTAGGTTCACCACCGGGAGCGCCAGATGGGCAAGTCCAAGCACAAGATCAGCAACTGGAAACAGTACAACCAAGCCTTGGTGCAACGTGGTTCGTTGACCGTCTGGATGGATGAGCAAGCCATCCAGCAGTGGCATTGCCAAACCCATCATGGCCGCCGGGGGCGAGGCTTCCATTACAGCGACTCTGCCATTGAAACCGCGCTGATGCTCAAGGCGGTATTCAAGCTACCGCTGCGTGCCTTGGAAGGCTTCATCAACTCGCTGTTCAAGCTGATGAAGGTGCCCTTACAGTCGCCGGACTACAGCTGTATCAGCAAGCGTGCCAAGACGGTCGAAATCAAGTACCGCCTACCGAGCCATGGCCCGGTGGCTCACCTCGTCATCGATGCCACCGGACTCAAGGTCTATGGCGAGGGCGAATGGAAAATTCGCAAGCACGGCAAGGAGAAACGCCGCGTCTGGCGCAAGCTTCACCTGGCCGTAGATGCGGCGACCCATGCCATCGTCGCAGCCGAAGTCAGCCTGGAAACGGTGGGCGATAACGAGGTGCTGCCCACGCTGCTCAACCCCTTGCGCCGCAAGATAGAACAAGTCAGCGCCGATGGTGCTTATGACACCAGAGCCTGTTATGCCCTACTGCAAAAGAAGGGCATCAAGGCCACCATACCGCCGAGAAAGAATGCGGCATTCTGGAAGAAAGGCCATCCACGCAACGAGGCGGTTGCCGCGCTCAAGGCAGGAGAACTGGAGCAATGGAAAAAGGACTCTGGCTATCATCAGCGCTCGATAGCTGAGACCGCCATGTATCGCTTCAAGCAGCTCATCGGTCCGAAACTGAGTCTGCGGAGCTACAACGCCCAGGTGGGTGAGATCCTGGCCGGGGTGAAAGTCATGAACAAGGTCATAGGGCTTGGTATGCCTATTCGGCAGGCCGTCAACTAAGCCCGCCCGGCGGGTTGGGGAGCGAGTATCCGACTTTGGATTTGATCAACAAGGCCCCGCTGATTGCCCCGGTGAAAGGCAGAACCCCAGCGGTAAACCATGACCATCAGTGACCAAGTGAATTTTGCTGCCAAAACCTCCACGCGAGCGACCAAGCGCTTGATTCACCGGAGTGTTTTTTTACGCGCTCCGGCAGCATCTTTGGATGCCCTGACATTGGAGCCGTCAATGCACCACAGGTCGAAGTCGATAAGCCCTTCTTCATTGAGATGTAGTTGCAGCGCTTCAAGGATGGCATCGATGTGACCTGTACTCTGCCAACGTCGAAAGGTGTTGTAGACCGAACTCCATGGGCCGAAACGTTCTGGCAGATCTCGCCAAGGCGCACCGGTGTGGAGTATCCAGAGAATGCCATCGAGCACTTGGCGTGGCTCGCGAGTAGGACGTCCGCTTATGCGGTGGTATGGAAAAAGGGGCTCGATAAGTCCCCATTGTGCATCGGTCAACTGGTAACGACGGGACACTGCATAGGTCTTAAGCTGTTGAGAAGATGTGAGATTATATCTTCATCACTTTAAGAACACAGCCTAGCCCGCTTGGACAGCCGAAGGCTGCCCGCAAGGCGAGCGCCAGGGATGGCGCGAGTCAATCCCGACCCAGCACCAAATTAGAAAAACCGACCTCAGGGTCGGTTTTTTGCTTTCTGAGCCAGCCGTACACACCCTTATTCCCGTCACGGTGTTATCTCTTCAGCTTGGAGATATAGGGGACATTTCTGTACTTGTACTCCCGGGGCAGCCCTTAGTCGACAGGCAGCTCATCCGTTGCCATCTCATAGGCATCCAATTGCTCGGCAGGGATCGCCACGCGGCCCGGTTTCACAAACAGGGTCGCGATGGAAGGTGCGTTCAGCAATGACGACAAGATGGAATCCCTGGCGTCTACCCCTTCCTGCAATACAGTGAGCTGGACTACCGACAGTACGCCGTCCTCATGAGTCATTTCGAGGCATACGGCTGCACCGTGATCGCGGCACCATGTGCTCAGGCGCCTTGGGGGGAAGCGTACAAATACGCTCACCCTCTGCTGGCATCGCGGGACTTGCTGATCCCATGGAGGGGTTGCTCACCGATAACCTGATATTGCGTTCCACTAATAGACACAATGACATCCGCTAAAAATTTAGGCTCCATGCAGAGCCTAAATATTCCTTCTCTCGTCTAAGCCATGTGCAGATACGCGAAAATCTTGCCGGCATGATTGTGATAGTAATCACAGTTCGAGCGTTTAGATTTATCCTTCCTCGACCGGGTCACTCCTTTTGTTACACTGCGTGTGCATATTCCGGCCGATCATGAACACCAATTCCGATTCAACGTGAACACCATTTCCGGACCAATGTGAACGCTCATTCCGGTTCAACCTGAAC
>NZ_JBFODJ010000082.1:0-5013 GCF_040908265.1 Aeromonas sp. R5-1 | reverse complement strand
ATTTTGCTTTTGGCCATGATCTCGCACCTCGATAACTGTACGTAACATCAGTATAGTTCGTGGTAACTGACTGCTAATCATGGGTAATCAGGAATACCTTAGCGGGATAGATAAGCCTGCCAGGGTGACATCACCAGGGGTTCGCCCCGTCATTGTGAGGCGATTGGGTCATCCTGGTGCATTTTCCCGGCAATGCACAGCCAAAGTGCGATTTTCCCCCTGTAACCGGGCATCGTGCGCCAAGATGGTGCGTGTTGAATGTGATAAAAACATAACGCCATGAAATAAAAGGATTATTTTTCTTGGCCTGCTTTATGCTTTCCCCATGTCATGTCGCCATGATGTCTCCGTGAGCCACACAGGTGCGGTGGGCAGGTGGCCAGGTTGGAAATGCATATCAGGAAATGGACCCGGATGCCGGGACGACAAGGAGAGGGCTGTATGTTCAAGAGACTCGTAATGACTGGCCTGCTGGCGCTGGCCGCCACCATGGCCGCCCCGGGCTGGGCCGAAGAGGTGGCCGCGCAGGCCGATGTGGTACAGGCGGCCGCGACCGTGACCATCAACAAGGGGGACAATACCTGGCTGATGGTGGCGGCGGCCCTGGTGATCCTGATGTCCGTGCCGGGCCTCGCCCTCTTCTACGGCGGCCTGGTGCGCGCCAAGAACATGCTGAGTGTGCTGATGCAGGTGTTCACCCTGTTCTGCCTCATCACCGTCCTCTGGGTGGTCTACGGCTACTCCCTGGCCTTCACCGAGGGCGGCGCCTTCTACGGTTCCTTCGACAAGGTGCTGCTGATGGGGGTGACGCCGGATTCCATCGCCGCCACCTTCAGCAAGGGGGTCGGGATCAGCGAGTTCATCTACGTGGTGTTCCAGGGCGCCTTTGCCGCCATCACCTGCGGGCTCATCGTCGGCGGCTTTGCCGAGCGGATGAAGTTCTCGGCGGTGCTGCTGTTCGCGGTGATCTGGTTCACCTTCGCCTATATCCCGATGGCGCACATGGTGTGGTACTGGGCGGGTCCGGATGCCTACACGGATGCGGCCGCCGCCGAAGCGGCCGGTGCCACCGCAGGCTATCTGTTCCAGCACGGCGCTCTGGACTTCGCTGGCGGCACCGTGGTGCACATCAACGCCGCGGTGGCCGGTCTGGTTGGGGCCTTCATGGTGGGCAAACGGGTTGGCTATGGCCGTGACCCCATGACCCCCCACAGCCTGACCATGACCATGATCGGTGCCGCCCTGCTGTGGTTCGGCTGGTTCGGCTTCAACGCCGGCTCCTCCCTCGAAGCCAACGGCACGGCGGCCCTGGCCTTCGCCAACACCTGGATCGCGCCGGCCGCTGCCGCCCTCTCCTGGACCTTCGCCGAGTGGGCGATGAAGGGCCGTCCCTCCCTGCTTGGCGCCGTCTCCGGTGCGGTGGCGGGCCTGGTCGCCATCACCCCTGCCGCCGGTTTCGTCGGTGTGGGGGGCGCCCTCATCATCGGCCTGCTCAGCGGTGTGGCTGGTCTGTGGGGCGTGCACGGTCTCAAGCGTCTGCTGGGGGCCGATGACAGCCTGGACGTGTTCGGCCTGCACGGGGTGTGCGGGATCCTGGGTGCCGTGCTGACCGGGGTGTTCGCCAGCCCGGATCTGGGCGGCACCGGGGTGTGGGACTATGTGACCAACCAGGTGGCCGAGGGATACTCCATCCTGGCCCAGGTCAAGGTACAGGTCATCGGCGTGGGGGTGACCGTGGTCTGGACCGCCCTGGTCTCGGCCGTGGCCTACAAGCTGGTGGACCTGCTGATCGGTCTGCGGGTGAAGGAAGATGCCGAGCGCGAAGGGCTGGACGTGACCAGCCACGGCGAGAAAGCCTACAGCCATTGATCCTGCTGCCATGAATGTCATACCGCCGGCCCCGTCCGGCGGTTTTTTTATTGGGGCGGACTGGCCAGGCTGCCCGGACCGGGCTGCTGGTGGCCGGGGTCGCTATTTGTGTTTGCAGGGTCTTTTATGCCTGCATTTTGGGCGGATCTCCGCTAAACTCTGCCACCCTTTATTCGGGGTCGCCGGGTCTGCCCCGTCGTCACCCTCTCTTTCATGCCTTCGGAGCCGCTCATGCCGTTAGTGGGACACCAACATCAGATCGATATTCTGGAACTGACCGACAAGGGGGATGGCAAGGGTCGCCTGTTCGATCGCCCCCTGTTTGTCGAGGGTCTGCTGCCCGGTGAGCAGGCGCTGGTCGAGTTGACCGAGGTCAAACCGAACTACCTGCACGGCAAGCTGGTCGAGCTGACCCAGCCGTCCGCCGACAGGGTGCCGGATTTTTGCCCCAATACCGAATGCGGTGGCTGCCAGGTGCGCCCGCTGTCCTATCCGGCCCAGCTTGCCCTCAAGCAGAGCCTGGTGCAGAGCGCACTGGAGCAGGTCGGGCTGGGTGAGGCCGTGGTCAACCCCATCCTCGGCATGGAGACGCCGTTTGCCTACCGCAACAAGGCCCAGTACGCGGTGCGTGGCAGCGAGGCGGGCGCCGAGATCGGCTTCTACCGCAAGCACTCCCATGACCTCATCACCGCCGATGATTGCGCGGTGCAGGACTCGCTGCACGTGGAGCTCAATGCCCGGGTACGCAACTGGATGCGCGAGCACGACATTGCGGCCTATGACGAGGTGGCCCACACCGGCTGCGTGCGCAACCTGATGACCCGCAAGGGCTTCAAGAGCGGCGAGCTGATGGTGGTGCTGGTGACCCTGGGCGAAGCGCTGCCGTTCGAAGCCGAGCTGCTGGCGGCCCTGGCGGATCTGCCGGTCACCACCCTGGTGCAGAACATCAACGAGGTGCGTACCAACCGCATCCTGGGTGACAAGAACCGGGTGCTGCTGGGCAGCGGGGTGATCCGCGACAAGATCCACGAGCTCGAATTCGAGATCTCGCCCCTCTCCTTCTTCCAGAACAACCCGAGCCAGACCGACGTGCTCTACTCCAAGGCGCTGGAATATTGCGAGCTGACCGGCAGCGAGACGGTGTTCGACATCTATTGCGGCATCGGCACCATCTCCCTGTTCCTGGCAGGCAAGGCCGCCAAGGTGGTGGGGATCGAGTCGGTGGAGAGCGCCATCAGCGACGCCCGTCGCAATGCGGCCCTCAACGGCATCGAGCAGACCGAGTTCCACGTGGGCAAGGCGGAGCAGCTGATGCCTGCCCTGCATGCCGACGGGGTGAGTGCCGACGTGGTGGTGATGGATCCGCCCCGCAAGGGCTGTGACAAGGCGGTATTGCAGACCCTGGTGGCCATGGCGCCGCGCCGGCTGGTCTATGTCTCCTGCAACCCCCAGACCCTGGCCCGGGATCTCGCCTGGCTGGTCAAGCAGGGCTTCGTGCTGGACGAGGTGCAGCCGGTGGATATGTTCCCGCACTCCATGCACGTGGAAGCGGTTGCTCGCCTGAGCCTGCCAACCAAGGCCTGATCGTCGCTCGGGATCTTCCCCTCGCGCGATGCAGGTGGAAGCGGTCGCCTGCCTGAGCCTGCCAGCGAAAGCCTGATCGGGCCGAGGGCGTGGCGTTAGCCAGATGGCTCTGATAAAAACGACTCCTGAGGGAGTAATGCCAGTCAGTTAAGCCTGACTGGCATTGTTTTTACTAGGTTTTCTCGTCGCATACTTCTGTGGTTTGGCTTTGATGCACCTTGGGTAACTTCGTTCTCGGCGGGCGGGTAACTTGAACTGCTCTGCCTGTTTGTCCAACTCAGCGACACGCCCTGGAACCATGCCCGGTGACACAAACGGCAGGCAACTGAGTTCATGCAGCAGATACACCGATGCCATGTGAAAGCTCAACTGGCTGGCCGTATAGCCCTTTAAGCTCGCCGCCATCCTAACCATCTGATATCTCAGTAGGTTATAGGCCAATACCAAGCCCCATAGCTCCTGCCTTACTCCATCGGGTTTCTTGCTGCGCAGCGTCAGCCGGTGCTGTTGCAGGCTATGTTTCATCTCCCGATAGCCCAGCTCGATTTCCCAGCGATTCTGGTATAGCTCCATCAACTCGCTGGCCGGGAAGCGCAGCGGGTCGGTGAGCGAGGTCAGCACCTGCCGCTCCTTGCCGTTTACCGTCCGGGTCAGCAGCCGGGCTTCGAACTGCTCCGGCAACTCGCTCCACTTCTTCTTGGCCTGCGGACTGGCACTGAGGCGTACCAGCACATCCTGCCGCCCCAGCTTGCGGATGACCTCGTATTGAGCCCCCTTTTTCAGCGGAATAAGCCAGTGACGCGCTACGCCCTGGCGTTGCCAGGCATGGAGTAACCCCAGTGAGTAGAAGCCCTTATCGAACAGGGTCAGGCTATTATCGGGTGTTTTTTCAATCAGTTGCTCTGCCAACACCATCTCGTTTACCGCACAGGAGTCCATCACTGTCTGGGTCAGCAGATGACTGGTCAGCTCCATCTGACACAACATGCGGACCTGGGGATATTGCGTCTCCCCCTGGACGGTTTTCGACTTGGCAAAGGCGCCGGCATTGTCCGGAGTATCGGGCGTGCGCCAGACCACCCCGTCCACGGCCAGCAGCTGCAAGCCGGCCCAGGTGGGGTGCTGACACTGCTGATGCCAGAGTGTGGCGGTCTGCTGGAACACCTGTCGAACGGCTTGGTCAGCCAGTTTTTGGCGCGCCTGGATGAAGGCGCTGGGGACGACAAACGGCCGGTCGCCGGGTAACAGGATATCGAGCTGGTTGGCCAGCTGGGCCATAGGGACATGACGAAACAAGGACATCCCGATAATGGCCCATAGCACCCGCTCCATGGGCATGCGCCGTCGGCGCAAGGAGACGGAGCCCGTCTCGGCCAAGCAAGCCTGCACCAGTTCAGGTGACAGCAGGTCAGACAGGGACTCAAACTTTCCGGGAGGACAGGCGTGAATGAAGTCGAGAGCTTGGTCGATACGCATAAAAAAATCCGAAACCCAACAAGGAGTTTCGGATTCTTACACAGCCTGAGGATCGGTCAATGGATCCTTAACTGATCGGCATTA
>NZ_JBFODJ010000081.1:0-44909 GCF_040908265.1 Aeromonas sp. R5-1 | reverse complement strand
ACAGGGCTGACGCATCAGTGTTTATACTTTGAACAACCCCATACATTCGAACAAATATTGTTCATTCAGACAGCAGAGCCTGCGCTTGTTGGCCATGCTTAGATTACGTGATTTGTTTTGCTTCAGCATGTTCAGTATCCACTGCCTGATGACCGCTAAGTTTTCCCCAGCGAAGCCCGCTCTGGCCTGAAGTTGATCCTCTCCGAACGCAATATCTAAAGTCCAGTGCAGCAGATTTTCTACCGACCAGTGCGCTCGGGTTGCCTTCAGCGCTGAGGTGGCATCCAACGCTCGGCTACTTATATAAAATCTCACGAAATCATAGCCTTTGCCATTTTCAATTCGCTCAGCCTGCACGGCTATGATCGTCTTCGCTTTCCACTGCTGGCAAACTGGCATGCTTTCATCAACCACCAGAACCCAACAACGTCGATGCTCTTTTCGCCCATGTTCTGAGTCAAATTGTTCAGTAAAGCCGTGCCCCGAAACATCGCTTTCATTCTTATCCCAATACGCTTGGAACTGTTCTTTTACTTCAGTATTGAGGCTAGGTTGGTTGTCTTTCACCGCAAGCAGGTAATCCCCCGACTTCTTGAGGATGGTGTCAGCAATTTTGACCTGTGTACCCATTGCATCAATACTGACCAAACACCCTTTTAATTCAAGAAGTTGGAGTAGCTCAGGTATTGCCGTGATCTCGTTAGATTTGTCAGCGACTTTTTGCTGGCCAACACACATTCCCAGCTCAGTTGACCAGACATTGACCATATGAACAACGTTGGCTCCTCGCCCTTTAGCGGTAGCACGAAGAGCTTTACCATCAACCGCTAGTTGGCCAACCAGTTTTTCATCGCCCATGATGTCGCCGATCCACGCTTGAAAAATGGATTTCAGACTGGCGGGAGGCAGAGTGGCAAAGATGCGGTTGAATGTATCGTGTGATGGAATGCCGCCAGGCAAGCGCAGCCAGCGCCGGAACCATGGCTCTCGCTCTTGAGCAAACAAGGTAATCTCGCTCCAAGTATCAAAACCGCACATCATGGCGCAAATGGCCATGAAAACAACCTCTGACAAGATATGTGAGCACTTGGCCTGATTGCGTGGGTCTGGGATTGATTCAAGGTAGTCGAGCAAAGACTTCTGGGCCATAATAATAAACAGTTGGTTAAGATCTCGACTATTTACAGCTTGGCAACGCAAGGTACAATTAAAATCGTACTTGGAGCCGTTCAACTGATCGAGACTTGATCAACTTGTGCAGAGAATGATCATGCGTCGGCCCTGACGCCTTGCACTGGGGAACCAGCCCTGATGCTTTCGCCTGCTGGTACAGGGGCTGCACTTCGGCCTGCTGGGCCTGCAGGTTGGCGATCCGGCTCTGGTCGCTGGGGTGGGTGGAGAGCAGCTGGGGCGGTGCCTTGCCACCGGAGGCGGCGCTCATGTTCTGCCACAGGGTGACGGCTTCGGCCGGGTTGAACCCGGCGCGGGCCATCAGCTCGAGGCCGAGCCGGTCCGCCTCGCTCTCCTGGGTTCTGCCAAAAGGCAGGGCTATCCCCACCTGGACCCCGAGGCCCAGGGCGGCCATGGTGGCAGCGCCCCCGAGGCTGTCGCTGCTGCCGATGGCGGCGTCCGCCACCGCCAGCCCGATACCGGTCAGCTGATCCCGGGAGAGGCGCTCGTTGGAGTGCTGGGCCAGCACGTGGGTCAGCTCGTGACCGATGACGGTGGCGAGCTGGTCCTGATTCTTGGCGACTTTCAGCAGGCCGCTGTAAACGCCTATCTTGCCGCCGGGCAGGGCGAAGGCGTTGATCTCCTTGGAGTCGAACACCACTACCTCCCAGCTGGTGATGCCATAGCTGGCAGGCACCTGGGCGGTCACCGCCTTGGCCACGCAGCCCACATAGGCATTCATCCTGGCATCCGTGCTCACCTTCTCCTGCTGCTTCATCTGGGTGAAGGAGTCGGCGCCCAGCTGGTTCATCTGCTGGGGGGAGAAAAGCAGCATCTGGTTGCGACCAGTCGGCGACTGGGCGCAGCCGGCCAGCAGGGCGCTGCACAAGGCCGTCAGGGCCAGTCTGGAGAGGGAAGATGCGCGCATGAGAGGGTCCTTTGCCGTGAAGTTGCCCTATTCTCGGAAATGCCGCCGCCCGGCGCAAGCCGGGCGCTGCGCCCTGCGACCAAAAAGATCCTGGGGCGCACCAATGAAAACGAGCCCGCATGGGGCTCGTTTTTCTGCAAGGGCATGTTCTGTTACATGATGCCCAGCTTCTTCAGGTCGGCCTGAACCACCTTGGCCGGGACCGGCACATAGCCGTCCTTGGCAACGATGGTCTGGCCCGCCTTGGAGAGCATCATCTTCACAAACTCCTGCTCCATCGGGGAGAGCGGCTTGTTCGGATGCTTGTTCACGTAGACGTACAGGAAGCGCGACAGCGGGTACTTGCCGGTGATGGCGTTGTCGGAGCTCGCCTCGATGAAGGTCTTGCCATCCTTGGAGAGCGGAACGGCGCGCACGCCGGAGGTGACGTAGCCGATACCGGAGTAGCCGATGCCGTTCAGGGAGGAGGAGACGGACTGTACCACGGAGGCGGAGCCCGGCTGCTCGTTCACGCCGCTCTTGAAGTCACCGTTGCACAGGGCGTGTTCCTTGAAGTAACCGTAGGTACCGGACACGGAGTTGCGACCGAACAGTTGCAGATCCTTGCCGGACCAGCTGCCGTCCAGACCCAGATCAGACCACTTGGTGGCCGCCTTGGCTTCGCCGCACTTGAGGGTGCTGGAGAAGATGGCGTCGATCTGCGACATGGTCAGCCCCTTGATGGGGTTGTCCTTGTTGACGAACACGGCCAGGGCATCGACGGCGACGCGGATGGCGGTCGGCTTGTAGCCGTAGCGCTTCTCGAATGCCTCCTCTTCACCGGCCTTCATGGCGCGGCTCATGGGGCCAAACTGGGCGACGCCCTCGGTCAGGGCAGTCGGTGCGGTGGAAGAACCGGCGGCCTGGATCTGCACGTTGACGTTGGGATACATGCGCTTAAATTCTTCGGCCCACAGGGTCATCATGTTGGCCAGAGTGTCCGAGCCGACAGAGGACAGGTTGCCCGAGATGCCGCTGGTCGGTGTGTATTCCGGCAGGTCTTTATCCACACCGGCAGCCAGAGCGCTGACAGAAAACAGGGTTGCTGCGGTGAATCCGATGACACCAGCCAGTTTGTTGAGTTTCATCCAATCTCTCCAAGTCCAAGGTTGCAGAAGGCAATCGTCAGGTTGACGTCTATACGTGGTTGACACCCGATCGCAATGATCCGTGGGCCAGCACCACTCCTTCTCCAGTGTTACAGAAGGTCCGTTCTTTAAGACGGCGCCAGTATCTGGCCTGGCAGTGACAAATTTATGGAATTTATATGACACTTTGATGACATGGGCCGAGAGTGGCCCGGATGAAAAAAGGGCTGCGATGCAGCCCTTCTATCGTTGCTAACACATTGACACAAAATATTATTTCACCAGCACCATGCGGGCGGGAATGAGAAAGCTGAAGCGGCTGCCCGCACCGACCCGGCTCTCGATATCGAGATGGGCATCGTGATGACTCAGGGCATGCTTGACGATGGCAAGGCCGAGCCCGGACCCTCCGGTGTGGCGCGAGCGGGCCTTGTCGACCCGATAGAACCGCTCGGTGAGCCGTGCCAGATGCTCGGGGGGGATCCCCTCCCCCTCATCCTGCACCGCAAACAGCGCCATGCTCCCCTGCTTGCGCCACTCCACGGTGATCTTGCGCCCCGCCGGGGTGTAGTGGATGGCGTTGTAGACCAGGTTGGAGACGGCGCTGCGCAGCTGATCCTGATCCCCGCGCACCAGCAGATTGGGCTGGACCATGAAGACGATTTCGTGGGCCCGCTCGCCGGAGAGCGCCCGCGCCTCCTGCTCCAGCAGCCCCAGCATGGCGGGCATGTCCACCAGATGGGAGAGATCCACGGTGGGCGCCGCCTCGATGCGCGACAGGGTGAGCAGCTGGTTGACCAGATTGTCCATGCGGATCGTCTGCTCCATCATCACCTTGTGCGCCTTGGCCCACATGGCGGGGGGCGGCAGCTCCTCGGTCATCTCCAGATACCCCTTGAGCACGGTGAGGGGGGTACGCAACTCGTGAGAGACGTTGGAGACGAAGTGCTTGCGCGTCTTCTCCAGGCTGCGCAGCCGGGTCACATCCCGCACCACCAGCATGGCCTGATCCTCCGCATAGGGCATGATGCGAAATTCGAGGAACTTCTCCTCGTTGATGGGGGAGTGCATCTCGAATGGCTCGTCATACTGCCCCTTGCCCAGATAGGCGACGAAGGCGGGGTGACGGATCAGGTTGCCGATGTGCTGGCCGGCATCCTCGGGCCAGCGAAAGCCGAGCAGTTGCTCCGCCAGCCGGTTGCACCAGAGGATGCTGCCGTCGGTGCGAAACACCACGGCCGCATCGGGCAGCGCCTCCGCCCCTTCCCGAAAGCGGCGGATGAGGCCCGCCAGCTCCCGGCGCCGGGCCCGGTGACGCTGCTGCAACTTGTAGATGCCGTTGAAGATGTGCTCCCAGCTGCCGCTGCCGTGGGGCGGCACCAGGCTGCGATCGTGCCACAGCCAGTCCGACAGCCGCTTCTGGAAGCGGTAGTGCCAGACCAGGTGCACCACAGTGGCCACCAGCAGGCAGAGAACGAGATGATCGATTAACCAACCTACCAAGACGAAGGGGCTGTAGAAGAACGCCATTCGCCACAACTGTCGCCGCCAGGCGTAAGGTTGCAACATTAAGATCTCCTAGAGGCAGCAAAGAGCCGGGTCCAATGCCCGCCGGCAGGCGCTGGCGGCACTGGCCCTGACCTAGAGACGGGTCGAGAAGCGGTAGCCGGCCCCGCGCACCGTCTGGATCAATCTGTCGTGCCCCGTCTCTTCGATGGCCTTGCGCAGGCGGCGAATGTGCACGTCCACCGTCCTGTCCTCGACATACACGTTGGTACCCCAGACGTTGTTGAGCAACTGCTCGCGGCTGTAGACCCGCTCGGGGTGGGTCATGAAGAAGTGCAGCAGCTTGAATTCGGTCGGCCCCATGTCGAGGGCCTTCTCCTCGGCACTGACCCGGTGGGAAACGGGATCCAGTTTGAGCCCCTGCACCTCGATCACCTCGTCCACCGAGGTGGGAGAGACGCGGCGCATCACGGCGTGCAGGCGGGCGGTGAGCTCCTTGGGGGAGAAGGGCTTGGTGATGTAGTCGTCGGCACCGGCCTCGAGCCCGCGCACCTTGTCCTCTTCCTCGCCCCGGGCGGTCAGCATCACCACCGGGATCTGGCGAGTCATCTCATCCTGCTTGAGCTGCTTGAGGAACTGGATACCGCTGCCACCTGGCATCATCCAGTCCAGCACGATGAGTTCGGGGTAGGGTTCGCGCACCTTTGCCAGTCCATCGGCGTAATCTTCTGCTTCTACTGTTTCATATCCCTTCTGCTCAAGCACGAAGCAGAGCATTTCGCGGATCGGTGCCTCGTCCTCGACCACCAGAATTCGCTTAGCCATATCCCTTCTCTCTCCTCTGTGAAGATGGGTGCGCCAATTATTAGAACTTTCTGTGACACTTTTATGACTTTATGACGGGCGGGATGATAAACGTTTTCAGATTCAGTTGGCAGCAGCGAGTTGCAGCAGGTCCCAGCGATTGCCACTGATGTCCTCGAACACCACCACGGTGCCGTAGGGTTCGAGGCGCGGCTGTTCACAAAAATGAACACCATAGGCCAGCATCCGCTCGTAATCGCCCCAGAAGTCGTCGGTCTCAAGGAACAGGAAGACCCGACCGCCCCCCTGGCGACAGATGGCGGCGCGCTGCTCCTCGTTGGCCGCGCGAGCCAGCAGCAGGGCGGAGCCGGGAGCCCCCTTGGGAGCGACCCGCACCCAGCGTTTGCCCGGTTTGCCCGGCTCGTCGAGGGGGTGTCTTCCAGTAGCTCGAAGCCCATTCCCCGGGTGAAGAAGGCGATGGCCTCGTCGTAATCCGCCACCAGCAGCGTCAGGGCGCCAATGTGTTGTGCCATGGCATCTCTCCTCGGATAAATGATGGGGCGCATGATAGCCCCGCCCGGCCATGGGCTCCAGCGCCGGATCAGTCGGGCGCCACCTCCACCCGGTTGCGACCATTCTGCTTGGCCTGATAGAGCGCCTCGTCGGCCCGCTTGAGCGCCTGCTCCAGGCTATCCTTGCGCCGCTCGGCCACCCCGAAGGAGGCGGTGATACCGAGCCCCAGCGGCCAGTGCCTGTACCCCTCCAGCGCCCCTCTCAGCCGCTCCGCCAGGGCGGCGGCCCGTCCCTCGTCGTAATGGAGGCAGACCAGCACGAACTCCTCCCCGCCCCAGCGCACCAGTCGGCACAGGCTGTCGCAATGGCGCAGCAGCTCGCTCACCATGTGCTTGAGCACCTCGTCCCCCACCGGGTGGCCGTGACCGTCGTTGACCCCCTTGAAGTGATCGATGTCGATGTAGATGAAGGAGAGCGGCATCTCGCCGAGCTCCCCGAGCAGCTTTTCGCCGCCGAGCCGATTGAGGGCCCCGGTCAGGGGATCGTAACGGGCCTCCTCCTCGGTGCGCCGGTTCTGCTCGCACAGGCTCGCACTCAGGGCTTCAGCCGCGAGGCGCGCCTCCCTGGCCTTGCGCAGCCGATCCCCGAACATCAGGTTCTGGACCAGGAAGAGCAGCACGCCGTAGACAAGCCACCCCAGCAGCAGATAGCGATAGAAGTCCCCCGGCTTGCACCAGCGGCCATAGAACTCCAGCCGCTCGAGCCGCAACCGGTGCTCCCCCGGCAACATCTTGTCATCGGAGGCGATCTCGATGGCGTAAACATGGTGCAGATCCGGCCCCTGCTGGACCAGCGGAATGTCGTACTGCTGCACCCACCAGGAGCTGGGGGCAAAGACATTCAGGGGGACATCCTGCTCACGACCAAAATCCCTGGCGGTGAAGAGCACTTCGTTGAACTTGTGGGAACTCTCGTCTTCCCGCGTCGAGTAGACGGGATCGTAGTTGCGCAGATAAAGGCGCCAGGCCTGTACCCCCTGCCCTTCTACATCCAGCCTCACCCGCACCCCGGTGAAGCCGGAGAGATCCAGCCCCTGCTCGGGATCGGTCAGGGTCAGAACCAGCTCGCAGAAAGGATAGGCATATTGGCTTCGCAGGGTGCACTGGATGGCGGGTCTGTCGCCCCCCTGACTCAGGGTGGCGACGGAGGAGCCCTTGTGGGCCCTGTCATCCTGGGCACGCACGGACAAACCGGCCTGGCTCAGGATGTCGAGCCGCCGCTCGGGTCCGAATTCGAATAACACCATGGCCAGCAGGCTCGCCGCCAGCAGGCACCAGAACAACAGCGTCGTCATGCGGGAATAGGAAGGGATCATCGGCATCACACCTGAAAAAGGGCTTTTACCCTACACCTTGAAGCGCCGAACCGCGCTGATCCAGATCCAAGGTTATTACACGCGCCGCACCGGGCGCAGACGGGTGCCGACTAACCGGCACGGGCCCCATGGGGCGCAAGCGGCATCGGCCAGCAGCCGGGAGAGAGGCGGGGGGCCTCGTCGGTGGTGAGATGGGTCATTGCGCACTCCCTGCGATGGAAACATAACGAAAAAACGTCCTTGCCTTCGCAGTCTACACAAGCGCTGGACGGCGCGACACCCTTCACCCCTCCTCCCGCAGCGCCCGATAGAGGGTGGTGCGACTGATGCCAAGACGGCGCGCCGCCTCGCTCACGTTGCCGCCGCACTCTGCCAGGGTCTGTTGCACCCGCTGCCGACTCTGCTCGCGCAGGGTACTCCCTCCCAAAGGTGAGCTCGCTCCCCCTTCCACGGCGGGCAGATGCAGATGGGCAGGTTCAATCCAGCCCTGCCCCTCTGCCAGTACACAGGCCACCTCCAGCGCCTGTTTGAGCTGGCGCACGTTGCCGGGCAGAGGGTGAGCCAGCAGCCGCTGCTCCGCCTCCCGGCTCAGTTGTAGCGCCGGGTCCATCTGGGCGAGCAGGTTCAGGATCAACCCCTGACGCTCGGGCACCGACCAGGCCCGCAGGGGTGCCAGTTGCTGGCGCCAGCCGCAGATGCGGTAGTAGAGATCTTCGCGAAAGGTGCCGGCCGCCACCATGGCCGCCAGATCCCGATGGCTGGCGCTGACCAGCCAGAAATCCACCGCCTCGGGTCTGTGGCTGCCTACCGGGGTGACGACGCGCTCCTGCAACACCCGCAGCAGCCGGGTCTGGGCCTGGAGCGGCAGCTCGCCAATTTCATCCAGCATCAGGATGCCGCCGTGGGCGGCGCGCAGATAGCCCTGGCTGCCCTGGCTGCGGGCACCGCTGAAGGCCCCCCCCACGTAGCCGAACAGCTCGGCCTCCACCAGCTCCGCCGGCAGGGCGCCGCAGTTGACGCACACCAGAGGCCGCTCCCGACGGCTCGAACTGGCGTGCAGGGTGCGCACCAGGTGCTCCTTGCCGCTGCCGGTCTCCCCCTCGATGAGCAATGAGATGCCCCGCTCCAGCATCTTGAGCGGCACCTGCTGCGCCTGCGATCCCCCCTCCTCAACCGCGCTCGGCAGGGGGAGCCTGGCGGCGCGCTCCTCCGGCACCAGCCGCAGGCCGCGGCGCTCGCGCAGCAACTGCTGACCGTCGAAGGGGTGCTGGCCGAGCCAGAGCCGACCGGCCCGGTTGGCCCCGAGCAGCTCGCCCCCCTCCCCCAGCAGCAGGCGGGCAGACCAGAGGCTCTGGGGATCGAGATCCACCAGCCAGCCCGGCTGGCGGGCCAGCAGGGCGTTTTCCAGGGTCATGGCCAGGAGGCGCACGGTGCCCAGCATGTCGCCGCCGTGGTGGGCCGCATCGGTGGAGATGTCGAGCACGCCGAGCAGTTGCCCGTCCGGCCCGAGCAGGGGACAGGCGCTGCAACTGAGAAAACTGTGCTGGGCGAAGAAGTGCTGCGCCCCCAGCACCTGCACCTCGCTCTGCTCGGCCAGCGCGGTGCCGATGGCGTTGGTGCCCTTGCTCGCCTCCCCCCTGCGGGCGCCGCTGCGCAAAAAAATGCGCTCGGCATGGCGGGCAAACCGGTCGTCTCCGCTCACCGCGAGGATGGCCCCCTCGCCGTCACACAGCAGCAGACGACAGGGTCTGCCTGCCAGCAACTGGCCAAAGAGCGGCAGCACGAAGCGCTGGAAGCAGGCGATGAGCGTCCTGTGCTGCTCCTGGCGAGCCGACAGCTCCCCCTGGGGCAGCAAGTCCAGCTCGGCGCTCTGCTGGCGGCTCAGCCCCTGATGCAGGCAGCGCTCCCAGGAGCGCTGGATTGGGCTGGCACCGGATTGAGGCAACTCGCTCATCACACCTCCTTCTACACACTCGCGAATAGGGCCGCCTTGGGGGAGCGCCTTCATCACGTCTCCTGTTCACAAACGGCACAGTGTCACACCCGATGTTCAGAAACGGCACAGTTCGGGGGCCGCTCTGGGGGGCACTGGTTAACCAAGATACCCCTTGGCACCCCGTTTTATAACGTTTTTGCAACCTTTTTGTGTAGAGCGCCGCCCGCTGGCACGCCCCTTGCGATGACAGGAAGCAACCGGACTGCCCGCCAGGCCGGTCAGGACCACACACATAAGGATGATGAGATGATTTATACCGCTCCCGGTCAGGCAGGTGCCCTGGTCAGCTTCAAATCCCGTTATGACAACTTCATCGGTGGCGACTGGGTGGCGCCGCGCGCCGGCCGCTATTTCGAGAACATCTCGCCGGTGGATGGCCGGGTGTTCTGCGAGGTGGCCCGCTCCGACGCCGCCGACATCGAGCTCGCCCTGGACGCGGCCCACAAGGCGTTCGCCAGCTGGAGCAAGACCAGCGTCACCGAGCGCAGCAACCTGCTGCTGCGCATCGCCGATCGCATCGAACAGAACATTGAGCGGCTTGCCGTCGCCGAGACCTGGGAGAACGGCAAGGCGGTGCGCGAGACCCTGGCCGCCGACCTGCCCCTGGTGGTGGATCACTTCCGCTACTTTGCCGGCTGCATCCGCGCCCAGGAGGGCTCCGCCGCCGAGCTGGACCAGAACACCGTCAGCTACCACTTCAAGGAGCCCATCGGCGTGGTCGGCCAGATCATCCCGTGGAACTTCCCCCTGCTGATGGCCGCCTGGAAGCTGGCCCCGGTACTGGCGGCCGGCTGCTGCAGCGTGCTCAAGCCCGCCGAGCAGACCCCGGTCACCATCATGCTGATGATGGATCTCATCAAGGACATCCTGCCCCCTGGCGTGGTCAACGTGGTCAACGGCTTCGGCGCCGAGGCGGGCCAGGCGCTCGCCACCAGCAACCGGATCCAGAAGCTGGCGTTTACCGGCTCCACCGAGGTGGGCGCCCATATCCTGCGCTGCGCCGCCGACAAGCTGATCCCTTCCACCGTGGAGCTCGGTGGCAAGTCCCCCAACATCTACTTCGCCGATGTGATGCAGCACGAGAGCAGCTACATCGACAAGGCGGTGGAAGGGATGCTGATGACCTTCTTCAACCAGGGAGAGGTATGTACCTGCCCCTCCCGCGCCCTGGTGCAGGCCAGCATCTATGACGACTTCATGGACCGGGTGCTGGCCCGCGCCCGCACCATCGTGCAGGGCAACCCCCTCGACACCACGACCCAGGTGGGGGCCCAGGCGTCCCGCGAGCAGTTCGACAAGATCCTGAGCTACATGGAGATCGGCCGCGGCGAAGGGGCCAAGATGCTGCTGGGCGGCGGCCCGGCCAAGGTGAGCGGGCTGGAGGGGGGCTTCTACATCCAGCCCACCATCTTCTCGGGCCTGAACAAGATGCGGGTGTTCCAGGAGGAGATCTTCGGGCCGGCGCTCGGGGTCACCACCTTCAAGGACGAGGCGGATGCTCTGGCCATTGCCAACGACACCCAGTACGGGCTCGGGGCGGGCCTGTGGACCCGGGACAGCAACCTGGCCTGGCGCATGGGGCGCGGCATCCAGGCCGGCCGGGTCTGGGTCAACTGCTACCACGCCTACCCGGCCCACGCGGCCTTTGGCGGCTACAAGAAGTCGGGGATCGGTCGAGAGACCCACAAGATGATGCTGGACCACTACCAGAACACCAAGAACCTGCTGGTGAGCCACGACATCAACCCCCTCGGCTTCTTCTAAGCCCATCCCATGATCCACAAGGGCGCCTGCGGGCGCCCTTTTTCATGCGGTTCAGGCCACGGGTTGGCCCAGTTGCTGGCGATAGCGCTGGGGGGCGCAGCCCTGTTCCCGCTGGAACATGGCGATGAAAGCCGAGGTGGAAGCGTAACCGAGGCGCCAGGCGATCTCCTGCACCGGCATCTCGCCCCGCAGCCAGTCCAGCGCCTTCACCAGCCGCAGCCGGGTGCGCCACTGGCCGAGGCTCATGCCAAGCTCCTTCTGGCAGCGCCGCGCCAGGGTGCGCTCCGTGGTGTGCAGCGCCCTGGCCCACTCCACCAGCGTGCGGTTGTCCTCCGGCGCCGCCTGCAATGCCGCCAGCAAGGGGGCCAGCAGGCGATCCCGGCTCTGGGGCAGGTAGCTCGGCTGGCAACGGGTGCGGGCCAGCTTCTCGATGAAGAGTTCACCTTGACGGGCATCCCACTCATCCTCCATGTGGCCGACCCGGCGCTGGGTGAAGTCCTCCAGCAGGGCCCGCAGCAAGGGGGTGAGCGCCAGCAGCTGGGGTTCCCGTGGCAGGCGCGGGGCCAGGGCGTGGCTCACGTAGATGGAGGTGTAATCCAGGGTCTGCTCGTTGAAGGCGGTGTGGGGAAGGTCCGCCGGCACCCAGATGAGGTAGTCCGGGGGCGCCACCAGCCGCTCTCCCCCCACCTCCACCACCATGACCCCCAGGCTGATGAGGCTGAGCTGACCCCAGGGGTGGGCGTGCTCGGCGCAGGCGTTGCCCCCCTGGATCTGGCTGTAGCGAAAGTAGAGGGGGTCGGGGTCGGCCAGCAGGCGATCCTGCTCGGCCAGGGTGAGGGTGCCCATGCAGATTGTCCCAAAGCGGTTATGACATGTCTTATTTACGCTACTTACCTCGTTCAAGACAAGGCTAGACTCTCCCCATCGTACCAAGGAGTGCCTATGCCTTTTCTCTTCCCCCTGCTCGCCATCCTGATCTGGGCCGCCAATACCGTGGTCTCCAAGGCCGCCGCCGGCGTGCTGGATCCCGCCGCCATCTCCTTCTATCGCTGGGTGATCGCCGCCCTCGCGCTCTCTCCCTTCTGCCTGCCGCAGCTCTGGCGCCGCCGGGCCGACATCCGCCCCTGGCTCGGCAAGCTGCTGGTGCTCTCCCTGCTCGGCATGGTGCTCTACCAGTGCCTCGCCTACTACGCCGCCCACAGCACCTCGGCCACCAACATGGGGGTCATCGGCTCCCTGCTGCCCCTGCTCACCCTGCTCATCGGGGCCTGCTGCTTTGGCCAGAAGCCGGGCAAGCAGGCGCTGCTCGGCATGAGCCTCTCCCTGTTCGGGGTGCTCTGGCTGCTGGGTCAGGGCAACCCCCTGGCACTGCTGCACAGCGGCATCAACCCCGGCGACGGCATGATGCTGCTGGGGGCGGCCAGCTATGCCCTCTATGGCCTGCTGATCCGCCGCTGGCAACTGCCGTTCGGCCCCTGGCTCAACCTCTACCTGCAGATCCTGCTGGCGGTGCTGCTGCTCATCCCGGTGGCCCTCTCTGCCGACTCCCTGGCCATTCCCGCCCAGGGCTGGAGCATGGTGCTGTTCGCCGGGCTCGCCTCCTCCATCTTCGCCGCCTACTGCTGGATGCGCGGCCTCGCCACCCTGGGGGCGGAGCGCACTTCGGTCTTCATGAACCTGATGCCCCTGTGCACGGCCCTCATCGCTGTCATCACCCTGGGGGAGCCCATCCACGGCTATCACCTGCTGGGGGGCGGCCTCATCCTGACCGGGGTCATGCTCTCCCAGCTCAAGCCGAGGGTACGCCGTCCTCTGCCGGAAGGGGCCTGAGCCCGCCAGCACCATGAAAGAAGGGAGCCTCGGCTCCCTTTGTCATTTTCCCGCCCAGGTGGTGCCCTCAACGGAGCGAGCAGGCCAACCCGGGGCGGGCTGAGTGCGGGCCGCTCATGCGCTCACCCCCTTCATCCCCTCCGGGGTGTAGCGCTCCCCCGCCACCGGCAGGGTCCGGATGGCCTGTCCCAGGGCCCCGAGTTCTGCTGGGGAGAGGCGCACCGAGAGGGCGCCGAGGTTATCCGCCAGGTGGGTCAGGCGCCGGGTGCCGGGGATGGGCACTATCCCCTCCCATTGCGCCAGCAGCCAGGCCAGGGCTATCTGCGCCGCCGAGCATCCCTTCTGCTGCGCCAGGGCCATGACCGCCTGCACCAGGGTGCGGTTGGTGGCGAGGTTCTCCCCCTGAAAGCGCGGCAGACCGGCCCGAAAATCCCCCTCCTCGAACACCGCCTCCTGCTGGTAACGCCCGGTCAGAAACCCGCGCCCCAGGGGGGAGTAGGCCACCAGACCAATTCCCAGCTCCTGGCAGGCGGGCAGCACCGCCGCCTCCACCTCCCGCGTCCAGAGGGAGTATTCGGTCTGCACCGCCGCCACCGGGTGCACGGCATGGGCGCGCCTCAGGGTGGCCTCGCTCACCTCGCACAGACCGATGCGGGCTATCTTGCCCTCCTGCACCAGCTGCGCCAGCCCGGCCATGGTCTCCTCGACGGGATGGGCCGGATCGAGGCGGTGCACATAGTAGAGATCGATCTGCTCGATGCCGAGGCGGCGCAGGGAGCCCTCGCAGCTCTGGCGCGCATAGCGGGCGCTGTTGTCGAGGGTACGCCTGTACTCCCCGTGCTGGCGCACGATGCCAAACTTGGTGGCCACCTTCACCTGCCCCCGCCGGGTCGCGAGAAAACGCCCGATCAGCGCCTCGTTGTGGTGGGGGCCGTACATGTCGGCGGTGTCGAGCAGGTCGATGCCCCGCTCCACCGCCTCCGCCAGCACCCGCAAGGACGTCTCATCGTCCCGCGGCCCGTAGAATTCGCTCATCCCCATGCAGCCCAGCCCCAGGGCAGAGACCTGCAGGTTGGCTCCCAGTGTTCGTCGTTGCATCGCATTTTCTCCCTGACAAGTTGCGGGGGAGTATGGTCTTCCGAAAATGAATGAGATATAGAGATAACTGGCAACCTATCTTCCGATTATGGAAAAATCATGCACGATCTCCTGCTCTGGGACGACGCCCGCGTCTTCCTGGCCATCGCCCGCAGCGGCACCCTGAGCGGTGCCGCCCACGCCCTTCGCATGGGAGTGGCCACCGTCTCCCGGCGCCTGGACAGGCTGGAGGCGGCCCTCGGCCTGCCCCTGTTCAGCCGCCACCAGCAGGGTTATCGCCTGACCGACGACGGTGAGGCCCTGCTGGAGCGGGCCGAGGCGCTGGAACATGCGGGGCTGGCCTTTGGCGAGGCGGGACAGCAGCAGGGGCAGGTGGCCGGCACAGTGCGCCTCGCCACCGCCGAGAACCTGGCCAATCCCCTTATCATCCCCTCCCTGCCGACGCTCTTTGCCCAGCACCCCGAGCTGAGGGTGGAGCTGGTCACCGGGGTGCAGACGGTGAACCTGCACCGGCGCGATGCCGATCTCGCGGTGCGCATGGTCAAGCCCGATGCCGGCCACCTCACCCTGCGGCGCCTGGGCACCCTGGGCTTTGGCCTCTACGGGGCCGGCGCCTACCTGGATGCCCGCAGCCCCGGGGTGGATGCCGCCAGCTTCGATCAGGATGACTTCATCGGCTGGAACGAAACCCAGAGCCACCTGCCCGCCGCCAGATGGATGACCCGCATGCTGCGCGGCCGCCCCTGCCGGGTGGAGACCGGCACCCTGGCGGCCCAGCTCGCCGCCGCCCAGGCCGGTCTGGGGCTCGCGGTGCTGCCCCACTACCTGGCCCGCCAGACGGATCTGGTCTGCCTGCTGCCGGAGCTCGGGGTGGATCAGCCCATCTGGCTGGTACTCCACAGCGATCTCGCCCACTCCCGGCGGGTGCGGGCCGTGGCGGATCACCTCATCGCCCTGTTCGAGCGCGCCCGCACCGCCCTGCACCCCTTCTCGGGCGACCCCAGATAGAGGGGCCTGGTCGCATCGGGGCGAAACAAAAGGGAGCTCAAAGGCTCCCTTTTATCTGCGCGGCATGGTGTGCGCGGCCTCTTCGGCGTTGTGCCAGCGGCGGGGTCACGACTCCCGGCGCCAGTGGTAGCGCCGCTCCGGGCGGCCACGCTGGCCGTAGTTGAGCTCCACGTCCAGCCGATCTTCTGACTCCAGAAACTCCAGGTAACGGCGGGCCGTAGTGCGACTCAGGGAGAGGCGCAGGGCCACGGTGTCGGTGGAGAAGGTGTTGTCCGGCTCCCCCGCCAGCAGGTCCAGCACCTGGCGCAGGGTGATGGCGTCGATCCCCTTGGGGGTTTCCCGCGCCTCCCGCCCCTGGTTGCGCGCCTTGCCCATCAGGCGGTCCAGATCGCTCTGGGCCAACTCCCCCGGCTCGCACAGGCGGCGATGCAGGACCAGGATCTCCTCCAGGCTCTGCTGGATGCGAAACAGCCGCAGCGGCTTGATGACGTAATCCTGGACTCCCAGGTTGAGGGCCTGCTGTATGGTCTCCACGTCGCAGGAGGCGGTCACCATCATCACCATCACCTCCCGGTTGTGGCTGCGCAGCCGGCTCACCCACTCCAGGCCCGAGCCATCGGGCAGGGAGATGTCGACCATCAGCAAGCGGGGCTCGCTCCCCGCCATCAGGCGATCCGCCTCGGCCAGGGTGCCGGCCCGCCCCATCAGGGAGAACCCGGCCGTGGAGGAGACCAGCTCCCCCAACATGGCGCCTATCCGCTCGTCATCCTCGATAATCAGCGTGAAGATTGGCTTCATGACTTACACCAATTGGTTTTTATTCAAATAGATACCGAACAGGGTCGTCTGCTCGGCGGTGCGGCGCCATTCTATCACGCCCCCCCGCCTGGCCACCGTCTTCTTGACCAGGAAGAGGCCGACCCCGTGATCCCCGGTCTGGCGGCTGACACCGTAGTCGAACAGGT
Source organism: Aeromonas sp. R5-1 (assembly GCF_040908265.1). Taxonomy (NCBI): domain Bacteria; kingdom Pseudomonadati; phylum Pseudomonadota; class Gammaproteobacteria; order Aeromonadales; family Aeromonadaceae; genus Aeromonas; species Aeromonas sp. R5-1. Next base: position 28,825 of record NZ_JBFODJ010000081.1, on the reverse strand, counting down.
GATCCGCCAGCGCCTCGTCCACCCCCTCGCCACTGTCCTCCACCTCGATCACCAGCCGCCGCCCCAGATCATCGAGGGAGAGCAGCACCCTGGGCGCGGCGTGCTCGCGGTTCCCCCAGGCGGCGCGAATGCCGTTGTCCAGCAGGTTGCCGATGCAGGTGATGAGATCCGCCGACACCTCGGCCGGATACTCCCCGAGGGCCGACCCCGCATCCAGCACCAGCTCCACCCCCAGCTCCCGCGCCCGGCTGAACTTGCCGAGGATGAGCCCGGCCACCGGCTTGTTCTCGATGACCCGCAGCAGATCCTGCAACATGTTCTGGCAGGCTTCGTTCTCCTGCTGGATGAGGTCTACCGCCTGATCCACGTGGCCGAGCTGGAGCAGGCCGGAAAGGCTGCTGAGCTTGTTGGCGAATTCATGGGTCTGGATACGCAGCATCTCGCCGTACTGGCGCAGGTGGGTCACCTGCATGCCCAGGCTGCCAGTGCCGTCTGGCCGGCTGAAGATGAGCATGCGCCCCGGCTCGCGACCGCTGAGCTCCTGCCAGTGGCCGACGAAGTCATCCCCCTGCACGGTGAACCTGACCGCCCCCCCTTGCTGCAACGTGGGCACGAGGCCGGGGGCCAGCTCCGCCAGGGAGCGACCCAGCAGGGCGTGGCGCCCGGTGCCGGGCAGTCGCAACTGATAGAAGGCGGCGCTGTTGAGCATGGTGATCCTGTGCTGGTTGTCCAGGGCCACTATCCCCTCCGAGATCCCCTCCAGCACCAGATCCTGCTGGGCGAAGCGATTGGCGATGGTTTCCGGCTCCAGATCCAGCAGGGTGCGGCGCAGCAGGTGCTGCACCCAGAGCGCCAGCAGCAGGCCACACCCCAGCACCGCCGCGATGGCGCCGACCAGCAGGGCGATCCGCTCCTGATAGGTGCCCTCCACGGTGCGCATCAGATAACCTACCGCCACCGCGCCGATGGCCTGGCCATCGGGCCCCACCACGGGAGCGAAGCAGCGGATGGCGGGGCCCAGGGTGCCCACGTCCCGGGAGCAGTAGCTCTCGCGCGACTGGAGTGCAGGCCAGATGTCCTCCCCCCGGAAGGTCTGGCCCACCAGCTCGGGGGAGGGGTGGCTCAGGCGCCTGGCATGTTCGTCGGTCACCACCATGTAGGCGGCGTCGGTGCGGCTGCAGATCCCCTGCACATAATCCCGCAGCCCGGGATCGCTCCCCTTCTCCAGGGCCTGGACCACCCGGCTGTCTGCCGCCAGCACCCGGGCCAGATCGCTCCCCTTCTCCTTCAGGTTGTTCTCCAGCAGGTGGCGCATGAAGAGGGCGAGCAGACAGCCCAGGATCAGGATCAGCAGTAGTGACAAGCCAAGCGAGAGGGTGACTAGCTGGTGGCGCAGTTTCATCGTTCAACCTTGCAGCGGACGGGAAAGCCCAGGGTGAGGGTGTCCCCCGGCCGGGTCAATGGCCAGCCTGGCGCACCTCAAAGGTGGCCACTCTAGCGCCTCCCCCGGCCGTTGTCGGTTAGCTGGCCCGCAAAGCCATATAAAAACTTAAACACCACGGCCCGGGCAAAAAACCTGAACGTGAGCTGTATCACACTATTTACTTAGCCTGCGAAATAAATATAATGCTTCGCAAGCTAAGTAATTGAGGTGCCCGTCATGAAAAAGGATCTGGAGATGTTGCGAGAACTCTCCCTCGCCGAGCAGCTGGGGCGACTGCACCGGCTCTGGCGCACCGTGGCCGATCTCGAGCTGGCACCTCTGGGGCTCACCCATCCCCGCTGGACCGCCCTGTGGAAACTCAGCCGCCTCGGCGGCCACCTCAGCCAGAAGACCCTGGCCGAGGCCCTGGAGATAGAGCTCCCCTCCCTGATGCGAACCCTGGGTCAGCTCGAGGATCAGGGGCTGGTCGAGCGCCACTGCTGCAGCCAGGACAAGCGGGCCCGCATCGTCACCCTGACCCCGGCGGGCAAGGCGCTGCTCGATCAGATCGAGGGCCGCATCATCGCCGTGCGCCGGGAGCTGCTCACCGGCATCAGCCAGCAGGAGCTGGCCCAGTTTGAAGACATTGTGCACCGCATCTCCGCCAACGCCCTCGGCAAGATAGCCGCACAGCATGAAGAGAGAGAATAAGATGACACCGGATCAACAATTCAAGCGCTGGATAAAGTGGGCCATCGTCTGCTTCGTCCTGGTGTTTGGCTACTTTCTGCTGGCCGACATCAAGATGCCCCTGACCCCCCAGGCCATGGCCACCCGGGTCGTCACCCGGATGGCCCCCCAGGTCAGCGGCAAGGTGGTCGAAGTCGCCGTCGCCAACAACCAGCACGTCAAGCAGGGGGATCTGCTGTTCGCCCTCGACCCGGAACCCTTCCAGCTCGCCGTGGATCAGGCCAGGCTCGCCCTGGATCAGGCCAGGCAGCAGAACCGCCAGCTGGACGCGACCCTGACCGCCTACGAGGCGGAGTACAGCTCGCTGCGCACCCAGGCCGACCAGAAACAGCGGGAAGCGGCGCGCATCGACGCCCTCTACCGCCGTCACATGGTCTCTGAACAGCAGAAAGATGACGCCGACAGCGCCGCCCGCACCGCCCGTGCTAACCTGCTCGGCAGCCAGGCCCGGGTAGAGCAGGCCCGCGTCAACCGCGGCTTGCCAGGGGAAGACAACCTGCTGCTGCGCCAGGCCCGCAACCGCCTCGCCCAGGCCGAGCTCAACCTCGCCTACAGCCGGGTTCATGCGAGCCAGGACGGCATCATCACCAACCTGCAGCTCAAGCCTGGCAGCGTGGCCAATGCGGGCTCCCCCCTGCTGGCCCTGGTCTCCGAGCAGGTGGACGTGATCGCCGATTTTCGCGAGAAGAGCCTGCGCCACGTCAGCGCCGGCAGTCAGGCCCTCGTCGCCTTCGACGGCGAGCCCGGTCGCCTCTATCCTGCCCGCGTCGCCAGCCTGGATGCCGGGGTCAGCGCCGGCCAGTTTGACGCCAACGGCCAGCTTGCGAACCCTGTCGAGTCCGATCGCTGGGTGCGGGATGCCCAGCGCCTGCGCCTGCACCTGACCCTGGAGCAACTGCCCGCCCACCTGCCGGCCGGGGCTCGCGCCACGGTGCAGCTGCTGCCGGACAACACCCTGACCGGGCTGCTGGCCCGCGGCCAGATCCGTCTGCTCAGCCTGCTGCACTACATCTATTGAGATGACGACCATGAACCTGTGGCACAGACCCCTCACCCCCAACGAACTGCGCCAGTGTCTGCGCATCGCCTTTGGCTGTACCCTGGGGTTTGTGCTGTGCAAGATCTTCGGCTGGAGCAACGGGGTCTTCTTCACCGTCACCCCGGTGCTGCTGCTCGGCCTGGTGCCGGTGATGAACGGTCACGCCGCCCGCCAGCTCATCGCCTCCGCCGCCATGTGCGGTCTGGAAGTGGGGCTGCTCGGCGGCCTGTTCGGCGGCCACCCTGGGCTCATGACCCCCCTGGTCTTTTTGCTCTTCCTCTACCGTTTCGCCGCCATGTCCCGGGGCAGCCTGTTCCTGTTCGGTGCCAACGGGGTGCTCAGCCTCAGCATCATGCTGCACTTTGCCAGCTACCCCGGGATTGATCTGAACGACCTCATCTTCAGCAACCTCTGGGCCAGCGTCCTGTCGGTGCTCATCGCTTATCTGATGACGGCCCTCATTCCGGACGTGGAGGAGCGCCCCAGGCCGGCCCCCTCCCCCAAGGCGCCGCACCGGATGCGCCACGAAGCCCTGCTGGGGGCGTCCATCGCGACCCTCTCGTTCCTGGTGTTCCAGATCTTCGATCTGCGCGACTCCATGTCCGCCCAGGCCACCACCCTGCTGCTGCTCTTCCCCATGCACTGGAACGGCGCCCTGGACTATGCCCGCAAGCGGGCCATGGGCACCCTGCTGGGGGTGAGTTTCGGCATCCTGGGGCAGCTGGTGCTCTATGACTGGTCCGGCTTGCTGCTGCTGGTGACCCCGGTGCTCTGGCTCGGCGCCATGCTGTTCAGCTATGCCCATGTGAAGGAGGCGAGCGGCTCCGGAGTCGGCTTCGGTGCCCTCACCACCCTCGGCATCCTGTTCGGCCAGTACCTGACCCCGGGTAACGACCTGGTGTTCAGCGCCCTCTATCGGGTGAGCAGCATCCTCTTTGCCATCGTGGTCACCTTGCTCGCCTGCTACCTCATCCACCGGCTGCTCAATCGCTTCGAGGCGACACGGTTCGGCCACTGACCCTTTTCTGCAGCCATTGGACGGCTCCCTTTCGCCCCGCTTGCCTGCCGGGGCGTTTTTTTGCCTGCTCCACGGACCAGAGGGAGACGGACGCATCCCGACGCAGGGCTCCCGCCACGAGGTTGCAGTTGTGCCTCATCCTGTTAGGCTCAAGGCCATATGACACCGTTGTGAGGATCAAACATGAAACACGCCAAGCTCTTTCTACTGGGGGCGGGCGCCATCACCCTGCTCGGCGGCTGCGATCTGGGCAGCGGCAAGCTGGGAGTGACCGGCGGCGATCCCGTCACCTACCTGTGTGAACAGAACCAGAAAGTGCAGGTTCGCTACTTCTCCCTCTCGGACGATAGCCTGAACTTCGTCAAGCTCTCCCTCCCCGATGGCAAGGATTACACCCTGCCCCAGGCGGTTTCCGCCTCCGGCGCCCGCTATACCGACGATCACGAGGTGGTCTGGTGGAACAAGGGCAAAGAGGGGTTCGTCGAGATGCGTGATGACGCCGGGGAGTGGCAGAGCCGCTACAACGACTGCAAGGAGCAGTGATCCGCGCCGTCATGGCACAGAGCCCACACGAAACACCCCGGCCTGGCCGGGGTGTTTGTCATTTCACTTCCACTTCGAATCGGGCCACAACCCGAGCCGGAATGGCTTGCTGATTCTGCTCCGATGGCCGGTAGCGCAGCTGCGCCAGCCCGGAGATGGCGATGAGATCCAGCACGCCGGGAGGCTGGGACTCCAGTACCTCTGGGCTGAACAGCGTGCCATTGGAATCGATGAGGTAGCGAAGGGTCACATACCCCTTGACCGGCCTCTTCGCCGGCAGCCCCCCGACCGGGTTAAAACTGATGGCATCCCCCACCAGCACCCAGTATTCGGGCAGCGTTTCCCAGGTGACATCCACCGGAGGCTGATTCAGCTTGGCGGTGGGGCTGGCACAGCCCCCGAGCAGGGCCAGGACGGCCCACAGCAACAACCCTTTCACTCGCACTCGACATTCCCTCTTCGTTGTATCGCTCGATTCCATGAGCGACGCGCCAGTGTCAGGCAAAGGGGCTCATCCGGGAAGCCCCCATCTGGCAGGCAAAAAAAAGCCAACCCCGGAGGGCTGGCCTTGTGATCTCTCACGACTCAGGCGCGCTTGTCGCTGACCACCAGCCAGAGGGCATGGACCATGCCGGGCAGACCGCCCAGCAGGGTCAGCACTATGTTGATGAGGAAATGGAGGCTGAAGCCTACCTGGATAAAGGCGCAGACCGGGGGGAGAAAGATGGCCAGCAGGATCTTGAGCAGATTGTTCATCGGGATTCCTCGTGTAAACAGCGCTTGGGGTTGGCCTAACCATAAACACCCAAAGCCTCAACTGCAAACCAGACAGGGGATCCGCTCTCCTCCTTTCCGCCAGGCGTTGAGGTCGTGAACCATCTGATTGCGGCTGCCACGCCAGAGCAGACCGGGATCCGCCAGGGCCTTCTCGAACCTGCCATCCACCAGCACGTCCAGCAAGGCCACCAGCTCCCGCTGGGCCGGGCTGAGATCGGCCAGCAGATAACCGGTCCAGCACCAGATGTCCTTGCCGGGGCACTCGGCCCGCACCCGCTTCACCAGCGCCAGCACATGCGGCACGTTGGCGGGGTGGAGCGGATCGCCGCCGGAGAGCGACAGTCCGCGCCGCTTGATGCGGCTGTCGTTGAGATCGTGAATGATGCGATCGCTCATCGCCTCATCGAACGGCTTGCCCCCATCGAGCCGCCAGGTGCTCTGGTTGTAGCAACCGGGGCACTGGTGCTCGCAACCCGACACGAACAGGGTGGCGCGGGTGCCGGGGCCGTTGATCACATCGACCGGGTAGTACTGGTGGTAGTGCATTCGAGTTCTCTGGGTTAACGGCCAACCCCCTCCCAACCTCCCCCTTCGAAAGGGGGAGGAGCTTCTTTGCCCCCTCCCCTGCCAAGGGGAGGGCTGGGGTGGGGTCTGCTCGCTTACATATGCTTGACGCGGCGCTTCACCTCTTCCTGCTTGCCCGCGTTGAAGGGGCGCGCATCCGGGCTGCCGAGATAGCCGCACACCCGGCGGGTCACCGACACCTTGGCCGGGTCGTGGTTGCCGCAGCGCGGGCAGGTGAAGCCCTTGGAGGTGCACTCGAACTCGCCGGTGAAGCCGCAGTCGTAGCACTCGTCGATGGGGGTGTTGGTGCCGTAGTAGGGCACCTTGTCATAGCTGTAGTCCCAGACATTCTCCAGCGCCTCCAGGTTGTGCTGGATGTTGGGGTACTCGCCGTAGCAGATGAAGCCGCCGCTGGCGATGGGCGGATAGGGCGCCTCGAAGTCCAGCTTGTCGTAGGGGTTCACCTGCTTCTCCACGTCCAGGTGGAAGCTGTTGGTGTAGTAGCCCTTGTCGGTCACCCCGGCCACCACGCCAAACTCCTTGGCGTCGATGCGGCAGAAACGGGTGCAGAGGTTCTCGCTCGGGGTGGAGTAGAGACTGAAGCCGTAGCCGGTCTCCTCCTTCCACTCGTCGGTGGCCGCCTTGAGCCGCGCGATGATGGCGATGGCCTTCTGGCGCAGGGTCTCGCTGTCGAACAGGTGGACGTCTGTGCCATAGAGGGCGTTGATGGTCTCGTGTACCCCGATGTAACCCAGCGAAATGGAGGCGCGGCCATGTTTGAAGATCTCGCTGATGTTGTCATCGGCCTTGAGGCGCACCCCGCAGGCCCCCTCCATGTAGAGGATGGGGGCGACCCGGGCCTTGACCCCGTCCAGGCGCTTGATGCGGTACATGAGCGCTGTCTTGGCCACCCGCAGGGCGGCATCCAGCTTGTCCCAGAAGTCCGCTTCATCGCGGGATTTCAGGGCAATGCGCGGCAGGTTGAGGCTCACGACACCTAAGTTGTTGCGCCCTTCGTGGACCAGCTCGCCATTCTCCTCGTAGGCACCGAGGAAGGAACGGCACCCCATGGGGGTCTTGAAGGAGCCTGTGACCTTGACCACCTGGTCGTGGTTGAGGATGTCCGGGTACATCCGCTTGGAGGCGCACTCCAGCGCCAGCTGCTTGATGTCGTAGTTGGGATCCCCCTGCTTGTGGTTCAGGCCATCCTTGATGGCGAACACCAGTTTCGGGAAGACGGCGGTCTTCCTGTTCTTGCCAAGGCCGGCGATGCGGTTGCCAAGGATGGCGCGCTGGATGAGGCGCGATTCCCAACTGTCCCCCAGGCCAAAGCCGAAGGTGACAAACGGCGTCTGACCGTTGGCGGTGTGCAGGGTATTGACCTCGTATTCGAGGGACTGGAAGGCGTCGTGGCACTCCTTCTCGGTGCGGGCCATGGCATAGGCATCCACGTCCCTGATCCCCCACTCCTCGGCCACCTCCCGGTGCTTGTGCCAGCTGATGGCCACATAGGGTGCCAGCACTTCGTCGATGCGGTTGATGGTGGTGCCGCCATAGATATGGCTCGCCACCTGGGCGATGATCTGGGCGGTCACCGCAGTGGCGGTGCTGATGGATTTGGGAGTGTCTATCTCGGCATTGCCCATCTTGAAGCCGTGGGTCAGCATCCCCTGCAGATCGATCAGCATGCAGTTGAACATCGGGAAGAAGGGGGAGTAGTCAAGATCGTGGAAGTGCAGGTCGCCGCTCTCGTGGGCCTGCACCACGTCACGGGGCAGCATGTGACTGATGGCGTAATGCTTGGCGACGATGCCCGCCAGCAGGTCACGCTGGGTCGGGATCACCTTGGAGTCCTTGTTGGCGTTCTCGTTGAGCAGGGCCGCGTTGGTCTGCTCCACCAGGCCGCGGATCTCCTGGGCCAGACGACCCCTGGCCTCGCGGGCCTGATCCCGGTCGTGACGGTATTCGATGTAGGCACGGGCGATGGCCTTGTCGTCGGAGGCCATCAGGTGGTTCTCGACCCGGTTCTGGATCTCGTGGATGTCTACCTCCCCTCGCCCCTCCAGCTCCTGGCTGACAGCGGCGGCAATGCGCTCTGCCAGCGCCGGACTGGCCTGATTGACCGCTGCCGCCGCTCGGCTGACCGCATCGCGGATCAGTTGGCCATTGAATGGTGCACGACATCCATCGCGTTTGATCACTACCGGTTTCATCGATTTTCCCCGTATTGAAAGACCTGGTGGCCACCCTCGGCTCACCCTCGTTGAGTCCCCTTCTCCACGCCCGTCCCCGGCGCAAACAAGGTCAGCCAAGGCTTGAAACACCTGGGCTGACACTGAGAGGGCGACCACTTATGCACAGCTTTATGACACTATATATGGGTGTTTTTTTTATGCTTACCCCTATATGTGGGGTCTATTAGGCACCAAAGCGGTACCCTGTTTCTTGATCCAGAACAGGTTTTGGAAGGAGTGGGGCAGTTCACGACCAGCGCCAAAAGGCGCTCTTTTTGCTCACCCCAGACGGGATGCGGGCTCCCGCCCGGCAAGGGATAAAAAGAGAGGGGCACGCCTTCCGACAACAATTGACCGAGGCGCCAGAGAGCGGGAGAGCACATACTGGGGAACAGTCTGTCCCTTGCGGAAAACACACGTGACCAAGGTCTTGCTCCTGCTCTCCCTTCTCTCCCTCCCGCTGCTGGCCGCCGAGATCCTGGTGATCAGCAGCTATCACCAGAGCAACCAGTGGGATCAGAGCTACAGTGCCGGCCTAGAGCAACACCTCAAGCAGGCGCATCACCTCGGCTATCTCTATCTGGACACCAAGCGCCAGCCCGGCCAGACCCGTGACGAACTGCTCGCCAAGGGAATGGCCGCCTACCGGACCCACCAGCCAGCGCTGGTGATCCTGGGGGATGACAACGCCATCAACGCCCTCGCCCGACCCATCGCCGCCCGGGGAACGCCCGTGGTGTTTCTCGGGATGAACGAGAATCCGCGCCCCAAGGGGCTGGTCGGCCACCCCCTGATCACCGGCGTCCTGGAACGCCCCCTGCTCAAGCGCAGCATCAGCGAGATGAGCCAGTTGATGGGAGGGCTGGAGCGTGCCCTGGTGCTGTTTGACGAAAGCGAGGTGTCCCGCACCGCCGTCGCCCACGAGTTCAAGGGGCGAGGCGAGCTGACGATCGGCCAGACCCGGGTCAGCAGCCGCCAGTTCACCGACTATGGACACTGGCAGGAGGCAGTGCTCGCCAGCCGGGAAAACGGCTATCAGGCGCTCTTCCTCGGCCTCTACCACACTCTCACCGACGCTCAGGGCCAGCATGTAAGCGAGCAACAGGTACTGGCATGGACCAGCGCCAACAGCCCGGTGCCACTGTTCTGCTTCTGGGCCTTTGCGGTGGGCAGGGGAGCCGCCATCGGCGGTCTGGTGCTCGACGGCCACAGCCAGGGAGAGAGAGCCGCCGAACTGGCCAATGCCATCCTCTCGGGCACGGCGCCCGGCGCCCTCTCCCCCCGCGCCGCATCCCGCGGGGAATACCTGTTCAGCAAGAGCGAACTGGCACGCTGGCACCTGACGGCTCCCGATGCCTGGCAGGACAAGGTGAGCTACGTCGAGTGAGCCCACCAACGACAAACCCGGCCAGTGGGCCGGGTTTGTCTGCTCAAACGTGCATCCTCAGGGCTGAATGGCCGCCTGCAACTCGGCTTCGGTCCAGATGGTGATCCCCAGCTCCTGGGCCTTGGCGAGCTTGGAGCCTGCCGCCTCCCCCGCTACCAGCACGTCGGTCTTGGCCGACACCGAGCCCGCCACCTTGGCACCCAGGGCCTGCAGCGCCGCCTTGGCGTCGTTGCGGGACAAGGCGGTGAGGGTGCCGGTCAGCACGAAGGTCTTGCCGGCAAAGGGCTGATCGCTTGCCTCTTTCTTCTCGATGACCGGCCAGTGGATACCGGCGGCCAGCAGGGCGTCGAGCACCTCGATGTTGTGGGGCTGGCGCAGGAAGTAGTAGACGTGCTTGGCCACTATGTCCCCCACGTCGGGTACCTCGAGCAGCTGCTCCACCGAGGCGGCGCGCAGGGCTTCCAGGGTGAGGAAGTGGTTGGCGAGGTTGAGCGCCGTCGCCTCCCCCACCTCGCGGATCCCTAGGGCGAACAGGAAGCGCGGCAGGGTGGTGCTGCGCGCCTTGTCGATGGCCGCCACCAGGTTGAGGGCGGACTTTTGCCCCATCCGCTCAAGACCTGCCAGCTGGATGGCATTGAGGCTGAACAGGTCGGCCGGGGTCTTCACCAGCCCCTTGTCCACCAGTTGCTCCACTATCTTATCGCCAAGGCCGTCCACGTCCATGGCGCGACGCGCCGCGAAGTGCTTGATGGCGGCCGCCCGCTGGGCCTCGCAGAAGAGACCGCCGGAACAGCGGGCCACGGCCTCCCCTTCCAGCCGCTCCACCGCCGAGCCGCACACCGGGCACTCGGTCGGGAAGAGGATCGCGCGGGCATCCGCCGGGCGCTGCGCCTCCACCACAGCCACGACCTGGGGGATCACGTCCCCGGCCCGGCGCACGATCACGGTGTCGCCGATCATGACGCCAAGGCGCGCGATCTCGTCCGCATTGTGCAGGGTAGCGTTGGAAACGGTGACGCCGCCGACAAACACCGGCTTGAGCTTGGCTACCGGGGTGATGGCACCGGTGCGGCCCACCTGGAACTCGACATTCTCAAGCGCCGTCATCTCCTCTTCGGCCGGGAACTTGTGGGCGGTGGCCCAGCGCGGTGCGCGGGCCACAAAGCCGAGCTCCCCTTGCAGTGCGATGTCGTCCACCTTGTAGACCACGCCGTCGATCTCGTAGGGGAGATCCCCGCGACGCGCCAGAATGTCGTCGTGGAACGCCTGACAACCGCTGGCACCCTCTTTGAGCTTCACTTCCGGGCTGAGCGGCAGACCCCAGGCCTTGAGCTGATTGAGGCGACCGAAGTGGGACTCCCCCAGCTCGTCGCCACCGACTCCCACGCCGTAGACATAGAAGCTGAGGGGGCGGCTGGCGGTGATGCGTGAATCGAGCTGGCGCAGGCTGCCGGCAGCGGCGTTGCGCGGGTTGACGAACACCTTCTCCCCCGCCGCCAGCGCATCGCGGTTCATCGCCTCGAACCCCGCCTTGGGCATGAAGACCTCCCCACGCACCTCCAGCCGCGCCGGCCACCCCTGGCCTCGCAGGGTCAGGGGAATGGCCTTGATGGTGCGCACGTTCTCGGTGATCTCCTCCCCCGTGGTGCCGTCCCCGCGAGTGGCGGCCTGTACCAGCTGGCCAGCCACGTAGAGCAGGCTCACCGCCAGACCGTCGAGCTTGGGTTCGCAACAGAAGGTGAAATTCACCTCCCGCTTGAGGCGATCACTAATGCGTTGCTCGAACGCCTGCAACTCCTCGCTGCTGAAGACGTTGTCCAGACTCAGCATGGGGATCTCGTGGCGTACCTGCTTGAAGGCGGTCAGCGGCTGGCCTCCCACCCGCACGCTCGGCGAGGCCGGGGTTTTCAGCTCGGGATGCTCGGCCTCCAGCGCAATCAGCTCGCGCATCAGGCGATCGTATTCGGCGTCCGGCACCGTGGGGTTGTCCAGCACATAGTACTGATGGCCGTACTCGGTCAGCAGCTCACACAGTTGACGGTGGCGGGAGAGGATATCGCTCATGAAAAAGTCTCGAAGTGTGATGGAACATTCAGTCTGGGGCAGAAACAAAAATGCGGCACCGGGGTACCGCACTTTTCATTGTTCAAGCCCCATGGCGCATCAGTCGCGGCTGGCCTCGTAGGCCGCCAGCTCGTGACGGTAGCGGGCGATGTCGTCGTCGCTGAGGGGACTGCGCGAGGCGTCGGTCAGCATGGCATCGAGATCGCTCGCCAGCTGATCCGCGGCCTGCAACATGTGCTCGAAGGCGAAGGCGGCATTGCTGCGAAGGGGCAGTTGCATGAAGAGGGACACACCCGGGGTGCTGAACTGCTCCATGCGATAGGGGTTGAAGGTACCCGGCTTGACCATGTTGATCATGGAGAAGAGCACCTCCCCCTTGCCGCCCAGATCTTCGTGACGGTGGAAGATGTCCATCTCGCCAAACTTGAAGCCCAGCGCCAGCAGGGAAGAGAGCAGGGTCGCCCCTTGCAGATCGTGGCCGGGACGGGCCATCAGGTTGATGACATAGACATCCTGCCAGATCTTCTCGACCGGGGCCGGAGCGGGTTCTGGCTCGGCTGTGTGAACCGGCTCTTCATAGGCTGGCTCGTCATCGTAAGCGGGCTCTTCATAAGCCGGCTGGGCGTAGCGGGGAGCCTGCTGGGCAACCGGTGCCGGCTCGCGTGCACCGAAGGTCGGCGCCTGGGCATAGGCCGGCTCCACCAGCGGCTCTTCGTCCAGCGGCTGCATCATGGGCTCGCGCTGCGGACGGGAACGGTGTACCGGGGTACGGCGGATCACCTGGGCAGGTTTGCGCACCGGCGCAGCAGGGGCCTCTTCAACAGGGGCGGCAACCGGCTCTTCATAGTCCTCTTCTTCCTCATACACAGGCTGAGGGGGGACAGGGCGAGCGGCAGGCTTGCGCACCACGGGAGGCGGCAGATCAGCGTCGTCATCTTCATCATCGAAGGCGGGAACGGGGGCGACACGGCGGGGTTCGGGCTGACGGGCCTCGTCGCTACGCAGTTTGGGCTCGGCACGACGGCCACCGCTCACCACACGCACCTGACCGATGCCATCGCTGTCGAAGGCGTCGTTGTCACGCTCACGGGACTTGGACTCCATCCGACCCAGGGGTTTCTCCTTGATCGGTGCCTGACGATTCTTTCTGTTGCTCCACAACCCGTGAATGAGCAATGCCGCGATGGCAATACCGCCCAGGGCAACCAAGATGTAACGCAATTCCTGCATTAGCTGCTTCTCTTTCTAGTTTTGCTCAGCCAAAGCGACGGCTTCACCGATATCGACCGACACTATGCGCGAAACCCCGGGCTCTTGCATCGTGACGCCAACCAGCTGCTCGGCCATCTCCATGGAGACCTTATTATGACTGATGTAAACGAACTGTACTGTGCTCGACATCTCTTTGACAAGAGAACAGAAGCGACCGACGTTCACTTCATCGAGCGGTGCATCCACCTCATCCAGCAGACAAAATGGTGCTGGATTGAGTCTGAAGATGGCAAAAACCAGCGCAAGGGCGGTTAGCGCCTTCTCCCCCCCGGAAAGCAGGGCAATGGTAGCATTCTTCTTGCCCGGAGGTCTTGCCATGATGCTCACTCCGGCCTCCAAAAGATCATCCGAGGTCAGCTCAAGCCAGGCACTGCCCCCCCCGAACACTTTTGGGAACAGGGATTTTAAATCTTCATTGACCTTATCGAAAGTGTCGCGGAAGCGTATTTGTGTTTCTTTATCAATTCTTTTAATGGCTTGGCTCAAGGTGTCGAGGGCCTGCTCCAGATCCTGGCACTGATTTTCCAGGTAGCTTGCGCGGGTTTTCGCCTCCTCATACTCCTCCAGTGCCGCCAGGTTGATGGCGCCAAGCGCCTCCACCTGCGCCTCCAGCGTCTGGATCTCCTGGCGCAGCTTGCCGCGATCAGCGGCAATCAGCACCGCCTGATCGAGGTCCACCAGGCGCACGCCCAGCTCTTCGAACTGCTCGTGCAGTCCCTGCCTGCGCGTCAGGTTGCGCTCGCGCTCGAGCCGCAGAGTCGCCAGCTTCTCTTGAATTTTCACCAGCTGCTTGTGATCGGCGCTTCTGGCCTGCTCCAGCTCGGTCAGCTGGCGATCCAGCTCCGCGAGCCGCTGGTGACAGGCCAGTTGCTGCGCCTCAAGATTGCGCTGTTCGACCAGCAGGGGCGACAGATCCTGACTCGGAGCGGCCCCTGGCTCCTTGAGTTCCGCCAACTCCAGGCCGAGACGGGCCAGCTCCTGCTCGCGCAGCGTGATGAGCTGGCGCTGGTTCTGCTGCTCCAGTTGTAGCCGCTGGCAGGCCGCCTGCTGCTGCTCCCGGCGAAGGCGCGCCTCTTCCAGCGCCCGCTCCGCCCCGCTCACCTGCTCCTGGGCGAGCAGCAGCGCCTCGGCGAGTACCTCCCCCTGCTCCTGCAGTTCGCCAAGGGCCGCGTCATCCTGCTCAAGCCGCTCCCCGGCCGACGCCAGCCGCTGCGCCTCCTCAGCCTGCTCCTTATCGAGCCGGGCCAGCTCTTCCCCCAGCTGGCCCAGGCGCTGCAAGCGCTCCTGGCGCTGCCCCTCGCGCAGACTCCAGGCTTCGCGCAGTTGCTGCCACCGCAGCTCCTGCTCGCGCAGGGTGTGCTGAGCCAGCTCATGGGCACTGTGCTGCTGGGCCCGCGCTGCATCGGCGGCGGCAAGCTGCTCGTCGAGTCTGTGCAGCACCTCCCGACCCGCGGCCAGTTCGGTGTGCAGCCGCTCACGTTCACCGAGCAGCGCCAGGGTACCCAGGGCCATGCCCTCCCCCAGATCCGCCCAGTTGGGGCCGAACCAGTCTCCGGCGGGAGTGAGCAGCGACTCACCGGCAGAGAGGCTGTGCAGGCGGGACAGCGCCTCCTCCCTGCTCTCTGCCAGCCAGATGGCATTGAGGAAAGCCGGAATGTGCTCGCCCCCCAGTTGCGCCGCCAGGGTACCGGCCCTGGCTGACTGGGCCGGGCCAATCCAGAGTCCGGGTTGCGCCAGGTTGCACTCGTCCGCCGGGATTGCGGTGAGCCAGCGGCCGAGCACCTTGTCCAGCCCCCGGGCCCACTCGGGGGGAACCTGCAACCGATCCGCCAGGGTGGCGCCCGCCATCTGCTCCCCCAGGATCTGATCCAGGGTGGCGAGGCGCGCCTCCAGCTCGCGCAGCAGGCCCTGCTGGCGACCCTGCTCTGCCTTGAGTGCTTCATGGCGCGACACACCGGCCTGCCACGCCGCATCGGCTTCCTCATGGCGGGCGCGGGAGAGCGAGAGTTCCGCCGCCAGCGCATCGAGCGCCGGTTGCAGGTTCTCCCCCTCCCCGCCAAGGGGCCCGGCCTGTTCGTCTTCCAGCTTGAGGCGGGCAAGCCGGGTCTTGGCCTGCAGCTCCTGCAGACCGTTCACCTCGGCGCGGGTCTGGTTGAGCCGCCCCTGCAACTGGCCCAGCTGCTGCTGCCACTGCTGCTGACGCTGGCGCGCCTGCTCGAGCCGATCGCCCGCTACCGCACGCACGCTCTGCTGGTCGGTGAGCAACTGCTCACACTGCTCGAGGCGCGCCGACGCCACCTCCCCCTGCAACGTGCTGTCGCCCAGTTGCTCCAGCTGGCCGGCCAGCTGGGCCTTGAGGCCGTCGATACGCTCACCGAGGGACTGCCGCCTCGCCTGCCAGTCGCGGCCCAGCTCGCTCTGGTGCAGTTGCTGCTGCTCGAGGCGAGCGATAGCCTGCCCGCCGAGAAAAATCTGCTGCTGGCGGCTGGCCTGCTCGGCCTGCGCCTCCTGGCGGGCCACCGACAGGGTGACGTGACGCCCCTCGTCTGCAGTGCGCTTGGCATCGAGGGCCGCCAGCGCCTGCTCGGTCTGGGCCAGTTCGGTCTTGGACTCGCCGAGTCGCGTTTCCAGCGCCCACAGTTCCGAGCCGATCAGCTCCGCACGAGCGGCACGTGATCGACTCTTGAGCTGCTTGTAGCGCTCGGCGGTCTCGGCCTGGGCCTTGAGATGCTCGAGGCGTGAGCCCAGTTCGCCGCGGATGTCGCCGAGGCGCTCCAGGTTCTCCTGGGTATGGCGGATGCGCTGCTCGGTCTCGCGGCGCCGCTCCTTGTAGCGGGAGACCCCGGCGGCCTCTTCCATGAACAGCTTGAGATCGGCGGGGCGGGACTCCACCAGCCGGCTGACGGTGCCCTGTTCGATGATGGCGTAACTGCGGGGCCCAAGGCCGGTGCCGAGGAAGAGGTCGGTCACGTCCTTGCGGCGGCACTTCTGGCCGTTGATCTGGTAGTGATTGGAGCCGTCGCGCAGCACTTCGCGGCGCACCGAGATCTCGGTAAAGCGGCCGAACTCGCCGGGTACCCGGTTGTGGGGATTGTCGAACACCAGCTCCACCGAGGCGCGGCCATGGGCGCTGCGGTTGATGGAGCCGTTGAAGATGACGTCGGTCATGTTCTCGCCGCGCAGATGGCGGGCGGAGCTCTCCCCCAGCACCCAGCGCACGGCGTCGATGACGTTGGATTTGCCGCAGCCGTTGGGGCCCACCACGGCGGTCATGTCGGCGTTGAGTTCGATGCGGGTCGGCTCGACAAACGACTTGAAACCGGCGAGTTTGATCAATTTCAGACGCATGGCGGCCTATGTGGGTAACGAAATAAAGAGGAGGCGGGCAGGCGACTTTACCAAATCAAAGGCTTGTTTGTAATATGCTGGCACTTTCCCCATTCACTGATGGAGCTCACATGAGCCAATCACCCCACATGGTCAAAGATTCGGTCAGCGGTGCAGACTACTTCCTGCGCGGGTTTTCACTCATCCGCCAGCCCGGCATCCGCACCTTCGTGCTGATCCCCCTGCTGGTCAACTTCGTGCTCTTTGCCGGTGCCTTCTACGCCCTGTTGCTACAACTGGACGGCCTGTTCGCCTGGCTGCACCAGCAGATCCCGAGCTGGCTCTCCTGGCTTGATTACCTGCTCTGGCCCATCGCCCTCATCACCATACTGGTGGTCTTCTCCTTCATCTTCAGCTCGGTGGCCAACTGGATAGCCGCCCCTTTCAACGGCCTGCTGGCAGAGAAGGTGGAACAGATCCTCACCGGTGAAGCCATGAATGACACCGGCATGCTGGATGTGGTGAAAGATGTGCCCCGTACCTTCGGCCGCGAATGGACCAAGCTGAAATACTATCTGCCCAAGGCCATCGGCTGCCTGATCCTCTTCCTGATCCCGGTAGTGGGCCAGACCCTGGCACCCGTGCTCTGGTTCCTGCTCAGCGCCTGGATGATGGCGATCCAGTATGTCGATTATCCGTTCGACAACCACAAGATCGGCTTCATCACCATGCGCGACGCTCTCAAGCAGCGTCGTGGAAAGTGCCTGAGCTTCGGCGCCCTGGTGACCCTCTTCTCCGCCATCCCGGTGGTGAATCTCTTCGTGATGCCGGTGGCCATCTGTGGCGCCACCGCCATGTGGGTGGACCAATACCGCAGCGAGCAACTTGGACGCTGAACCGCGTCATCATGATCAAAAGAGGGGGCGAAAGCCCCCTCTTCATTACTTAATCTAATGCATAACCAAGATAGCTTGTCGCCCCAGCGCAGGGTTGTTAGGATGCGGGCCTTTCTCGCACCCTGGGATATCTCATGTTACATGCACTCTTCTTGCTCGGCCTGGTGGCCGAAGGGATGACTGGCGCGCTGGCAGCGGGTCGGCGACGGATGGATCTGTTTGGCGTCGTGATCATCGCCTCGGCGACGGCCATCGGTGGCGGTACCATTCGGGATGTGCTGCTGGGCCACTATCCCCTGCTCTGGGTCGAGCACCCCGAATACGTGCTGCTGGTGGCGGGCGCCGCCATGGCCGGGGTCATCTCGGCCCCGCTGATGCGCTACCTTGGCAAGCTGTTCCTGGCGCTCGATGCCCTGGGGCTCGTGGTCTTCTCCATCTTCGGGGCTGCCCGGGCGCTCGAGATGGGCCACGGGGCCGGCATCGCCTGCATCATGGCCGTGGTGACCGGCGTGTTCGGGGGGGTACTGCGGGACTTGCTGTGCCAGCGCATCCCGCTGGTGTTCAAGCGCGAGCTCTATGCCGCCGTCTCGCTGATCACTGCCGCACTCTACTGCTTTGCGCTGCACCATGGGCTGCCCAACGACTGGGCCGCTTTCGGTGCCATCGGCATCGGCTTCGTGCTGCG
Source organism: Aeromonas sp. R5-1 (assembly GCF_040908265.1). Classification (NCBI taxonomy): domain Bacteria; kingdom Pseudomonadati; phylum Pseudomonadota; class Gammaproteobacteria; order Aeromonadales; family Aeromonadaceae; genus Aeromonas; species Aeromonas sp. R5-1. The sequence continues at coordinate 10,846 of NZ_JBFODJ010000081.1, read as the reverse complement.
GCTCCTGGCGGTACGCTTCAAGTGGGGACTGCCCACCTTCAACTATCAGTACGCCACCCATTGATCGCGCCAGTTCCTGGCCATATCGCACGGATAACGAGCAACAAAAAAGCGCCATACGGCGCTTTTTTGTTGGGCATCGGCAAGAGAGGAAAGGGTCAGTTGATCCCTTCCGAGCTGAAGAAGGTCGCCTTGTCGGCGATGAAACGCACCTTGATGTTCTTGCCTTCCCCTCCCCAGACACAGCTCGTGGTGCCGAGAGCATCGTCGCAACGCTCGGCCTTGCCGAGGATGGCACTCGCTTCGGCATAGCTCATCCCGACTTTCAGCTTGTCGTAGCTCTCGCGGTTGAGCTTGCCGCAACCAGTCAACAACAGGGCGATGAGCCCCCCGATCACAATCTGCTTCATCTTTCTCTCCTCTGGCTGGAGTCCAGAGCCTAGCAGCTTGGTCCCCCTCAATGCCAGCGGCAAAAAGACACAATCGGCACTCAACTCTTGAGACGATCCCGACTCACCAGCTGCGAACGGGACCCGTGTCCAAGTGTACGAAGTTGTCGGAAGGGTAATAACCCACACCGCCCACCTTGAGGTTCAGGGCGGCCTTGCGCAGGTGCGCCAGCTGCACGCCGGGGATGCGCACGTCAACCGCCTGCCCCAGGGTGTGGTAGCTGTGCTTGGCGACGCCGCGACTCTTGCGCCGCTTCTGCTGATTGGTGGCCGGGGAGCGATAGCCCGAGATGAGCTGGATTTCGCCGTGGCGCCCCAGCTTGTGTTGCAGCAGAAAGAGCTGATCGAACAGCTTTCTGTCGATGTTGAACACTTCGTTGCGACGGTAGTCACGGAAAATATGGTTGAGCTCCGCCAGCCCGTCGCTCAGATAGTGGCCATCTTCCCAATAACTGGCGCGTACCCGCTCGCCGGTATTGAGGTTGAAGAAACTCAGTTCCCGTCCCGAAGTGCTGCGGCTCGCCAGCGCAGGGAACGACAGCAGGCTGGTCCCCATCAGGCAACCCGCCCCCAGCAGCAGACGGCGTCGGCTTATCCCTTGTCCCAGCATCCGTTGTCCGTCCATCTCATGGTGAAGTCACACAGGTGAATGAATTTGATACAAGGGCCGAAACTACCTGCCAGAAAAAGCGCTGTCAAACCCCATTCACCCATGAAAAAGCCCGGCACGGGCCGGGCTTTTCACTCTGTGGCGAGGATCACAGCAAGCGGCTTTGATAGCTGACTCTGTCGAATCCGTAGATATCGTTGCGCAGTTGCTGACGTCCCTCTTCATCAATCCAGCTGCTCCAGTAGACGGTAAACACCGGGATAGGGTTGCTCAGGGGCAGCCACTTGGTCTGGGTCTCTTTCAGGATGCTGGCCACCTTGTCCGGCTGATAGCGGGAGTCCGCCAGCAGCAGCTCTGCCAGATCGTCGGCGTGTTCCACCCGGATGCAACCCGAGCTGAAGGCACGGGCCCCCTGCTCGAACAGCGCCTTGCGCGGGGTGGAGTGGAGATAGATGGCATCGTTGTTGGGCAGATAGAACTTGTAGCGACCCAGGGCATTGTGATCCCCCGGCTTTTGCCGCAACCGGTAAGGGAAACCGGAGGCCAGCGCATGGTGCCAGCCATCTTCGCTGAACTGCACCGGATTGCCCTCGCCGTCGATCACCTCGAACTGTTCGCGATCCAGGTAGGCAGGATCGCGCCCGAGCTTGGGCAGAATGTCCTTGCTCAGGATGGAGCGCGGCACGTGCCAGGCCGGGTTCAGCACGATGGAGCGGATCTCGCTGGCGAGGATGGGGGTGGCCCGCTGCTCCTTGCCGACGATGACCCGACTGGTGAAGACCTCGCTGCCAGACTCCACCACGCTCAGGCGGTAGTCCGGAATGTTGACCAGCACATAGCGACCGGCAAGGTGATCCACCAGATCACGGCGCCACAGGTTGCGTACCAGCAGGCTGGCGCGCACCTCGGGGCCGGTATTGAGCCAGCTGCGGGTCTGACGGCCGATGATGCCGTCGGCCGTCAGGCCGTGGCGGCGCTGGAACTGCTTGATGGCCTGTTCGGTCTCGGGATCGTAGAGGCTGTCCTGGTGAGTCGGGGCACTGTCCCCCAGTTCGTTCAGGATGGAGCGGATCTGGCCGAGCTCGGTCGAGCTCTCCCCGGCCCGCAGGGTCGGCATGGAGAGAGTGGGCCAGTGCTTGGCCATGGGCATGGCCAGCAGCTTGCGCACTTCTTCGCGCACGGCGTCGTATTCCGCCACCTGTGGCCTGAGTTGCCTGACCTGCTCCAGCAGATTGTCTCCCTGGGGGGCATGGGCCAGGGGGCGGTTCAGATCCAGCTTGAGGGTCTGCATCTGTTCGCGCGCGACCAGATCCATCCCTCGCCAGGCCTGCTGGAACCGGGCCAGCTTGCCAAAGGCCTCATCGTAGAGGGCACCGCGCCGATCCGCCGGGGTCTTTTGCAACTGCTGCCAGAGGCGGTAGAAATCCGGATGCAGCTGGGCCAGCACCGCTTCCTGCAACTGCTGTTCAAGCTCATGACGAGCCTGCTCGGCCACCTCGTTCTGATACCAGTCATGTTGGATGCTGGGACTGGCCACTACCGCCTGTTCCGTGCTGGCATGAACCATGCTGGCCGGCCAGCAGCCCAGCCAGATCAGATTCGCCAATGCCAACCAATACTTCTTACCCATGCTTCTTACCACGCTTGCCTCAAATCGGTTCATTTCGGCCTGTCAGGCGCGACGGTCAGGACCCCATGATGCGTGAATGCCGACGACTTTGCTAGCGGACGGAGGTGTAACGACGCCAGATGAGTTCCTGCTCCCCGCTGTCGCCGACGGCCACTATCGCCTCGTTGAACCGCTCTACGAATTCCCCGGACAGGGTCTTCTTGCTCAACATGAAAAAGGTGGGCGTCTCATGGATCGCCATTGTGTGGGGGACGACCGCATCCGACAGCCCCTCTCTCTTCAGACCCCAGGGCGTGGCCAGACTATCCCCGAGAAAACCGTCTATCCGCCCAAGCAGCAGCTTGCGATAGTTTTGCACATCGTTGACCTCGCTCACCTGGTTGCGGTATCGCTGCAGAACCTTGGTGATTTCCGGGCCGTAATAGTAGTCCCTGGTCACACCGAGGCGATGCCCGTGGGCCAGCCAGCTCGCCAGATCCGACTCCTCACCGGTACCGGATTTGCGTACCCAGAGCGATGTCCGGCCCGGGTTGTAGGGGATGGAGAACCAGGCATAACGCGCCCTGTCATCGGCAAAATATGCCTCCATCACGATGTCCAGCCGACCCCGCTCAAGATCGTGCAACCCCCGCTTCCAGGGACGCTCCACATAGACCAGACGACAACCCAGCCGATTCGACACGGCATTGAGGTAGTCGACCGCAAATCCACGCAGTTCCCGACGTGCTCCCTCTTGCTGGTAATAGTGGTATGGGGGCCAGTCATCGAAACCGACGCGAAGGGGGGAGGAGCAGAACGATTGCGCCCACAACGGTTGGAGGGGCAGACAGCAGAGCACAGAGAGAGAGAAGAGTCTCATGGGTCATCCTTGACGACGGGACAGGCCATCTTAATTCTGCCCGGGTGAAATGGCGACAGATCCTGCCACAACAAAGTACAATATCAGCCGTTTGCCTGATGCGCCCCAGGTGGCGGCAGACAGGTTGGCGCCGAAAAAGCCACAATCAAGAAGAGGAAGCAAACGACCCCAAAGCCCCTTGGTAAGCAGGGTGATTGAGGGTTAATATCTGAGCAAATATATTTTTGTGATCCACTATGCTTTTTTTGCAATTGGATTAGCATATGCGCGAAATCTGCCTATCAATCTGTCGGGCGTCGAGTGAGTAATATGACCTACAAAAAGTTCGGTTTTCTGGCTGCCATCCTGGCACTGAGCGGTTTCTACCTTTATACCCTCTATCTGGCCGCTCACCCCAACGTGAGCCTGGCTTACAAGCTCTATTACCTGGAAGGCAAGACCCGTTTCTGGGAGCACAACTCCAGCATGACCTACCAGCCCGGCAACGAACTCAACCTGACCAAGCCGAGCCGCTTCCTCTCAAGCGAAGGCTGGGCCAAGAAGCCCAGCGAGCAAGGTACCGAGCTGAGCGGTCAGGGCGGTCTCTATTTCGTGCTGCCCAAGCAGCAGGCCCAGCCTGAGCAGCTCACCATCCAGGCCAGGATCAACAGCCCCCAGGCTGGCGCCCTGCTCAAGGTGGCGCTGGGTCATGATTTCACCACCACGGTCAAGCTGGCCAAGGCGGGCATCAACGAGATCCGCCTCAGCCTGCCGGGCGACTCCCTGACCGCCGATCCCAAGCGTCCCAACTTCCTGGCGCTCTCCGCCCCGACACCGCTCAACGTCCAGTCCGTGCGACTGACCGTGGCTCAGTGAAGCGGAATGCCCCAAGCATCTGTTCCGTAAAATAATTCTTTCAATAAGGAAGTTCCCATGTCCCGTGCCGATTTTCGACTCTCTCTGGTCGTTCCCGTTTACAACGAGGAAGAGAGCATAGACGCCTTCATCAGCGCGATAGATACCGAACTGGCCCCGCTCAAAGACCAGCTTGAAATCGTGTTCGTCAACGATGGCAGCCGTGACCGCACCCGTGAGGTGGTCGAGCAGGCCATCGCCCGGGATCCCCGTGTGACCCTGGTCAACCTGGCCCGCAACTTCGGCAAGGAAGCGGCCATGACCGCCGGCCTGCACCAGGCCAAGGGCGACGCCATCGTCCCCATGGACGTGGACCTGCAGGATCCCCCCTCTCTCATTCTGGAGTTCGTCAAGCTGTGGCAGACCGGCGACTATGACACCGTCTACGGCATCCGGGTGGATCGCAGCGCCGATACCCCGATGAAACGCCTGACTGCCGGTGGCTTCTACCGCTTCTTCAACGCCCTCTCCACCAGCACCAAGCTGCCGGAGAACGCCGGTGACTTCCGCCTCATCGATCGCAAGGTGGTCGAGGCCATCAAGCAGTTGCCGGAGCGCAACCGCTTCATGAAGGGGCTGTTCGCCTGGGCCGGTTTTCGCGCCGTCGGCGTTCCCTACGAGCGCCCGGCCCGCCATGCCGGCGAAACCAAGTTCAACTACTGGAAGCTGTGGAACTTCGCCCTTGACGGCCTGATGAGCTTCTCCAGCTGGCCGCTGCGGGTGTGGAGCTACATCGGGGTCGGTGTCTCCTTCATCGCCTTCCTCTATATCCTCAAGATCATCACCCAGGTGCTCTTCTTCGGCATCGACGTGCCCGGTTACGCCTCCCTGATGTCGGTCATGCTGTTCCTCGGCGGCATCCAGCTGCTGTCGCTGGGCATCATCGGCGAGTACATCGGCCGCATGTTCGTCGAGGTGAAACAGCGCCCCGTCTACCTCATCGAAGGGGTCTACGGCCAGTACGCCAAGCAGGATGAAGAGCAGAAGCAGGAAGTGCCCACCGCCAGCAAGAAGAGCGCTGGCAAGAAGGCCGCCGCGAAAGCCGCTGATGATCAGCAGGAGCAGGCGTCTCAATGATCTCCCGCGAGGAATTCTGGCGGCTGGTTCGCTTCGGTTTTGTCGGCGGGGGGGCCACCCTCGTCGATCTGGGTACCTCCATCGCCCTGTTTCATACCTGGCCGGCCATCTCCGAGCACCTGGTCACGACCCTGGCCTTTGCCGTGGCGTTCTGGTTCTCGTTCTTCGGCCATCGCTACATCACCTTCCAGAAACAAGGTGCCGCCAGCAAGTTCCTGCTGGTTGCCCTCTTCTCGCTGGCGGTGCGTAATCTCATCCTGAGCGGTTTGCTGTTTGCCGGTCTCTCCGGCCTGTTGCCGGTGGTGATCGCCACCCTGACCGTCACCGTGCTCACCTACGTTCTCTCCCGTATCTGGGTTTTTGCCTGATGAATGATATGACCAATACCGCCCCGTCAACCGGGGCTGCACTCCCCTATCGCCCGTCACTGCGCATCAGCGGCCGCGACTGGCTGATGATCGTCGCCGCCTTCGTGCTGAGCCGGGTGGCGCTCTATGGCATGGGCTATTTCGGCGTCCAGCTCTATGGCGCCACCGACATCGGGCCGCTGCAAGCCTACTGCCAGTTCGACTGCGTCTGGTTCCAGCGCATCATCGAGAATGGCTACGACCTCTATCCACGCTGGTTGAGCAAGGGCAATGCGGCGAACTGGGCCTTCATGCCCCTCTATCCCATGCTGGCCGGCGGTCTCTCCAGCCTGTTTGACATGGAGAGCCTCATCGGCCTGATGCTGGTGGCCAACATCGCCTTCTTCATCAGCTTGCCCCTGATGCTGCTGGTGCTGCACCAGCTCAAGCTGGGGGACGACACAGCCCGCTTCGGGGTCTGGCTGCTGGCCTTCTCCCCCTTCTCCGCCTATTTCGTCTCCGGCTATACCGAGCCCATGTTCATGGCGCTGATGCTGGGAATGTTCCTGTTCGCCTACCGCGAACAGTGGCTCATGGTCGCCTTCCTCGGCATCTTCATCTCCGCCACCCGCAACCTGGGGGTGATGATGGTGTTCCCGGTGCTGATCCTGGCCCTGCAGGCCTACGGCTGGCGCGAGTTCTTCCGCTTCACCGAGCGGGCCTTCAAGGTGGTGTTCACCCTCTGGCTCATTCCCCTCGGCCTCTTCTCCTACATGGTCTATCTCTATCACCTCACCGGGGATGCCCTGGCCTTCAAGCACATCCAGGTGGCCTGGGGCCGCTATATGGACAGCCCCCTGGACTGGTGGCTGAGCGGCTTCGAGCTGGGGGGGCGCAAGGCCTATCTCTCCATCATGGTGATCTTCGGCTGGTGCCTGAATGGCTACCTGTTCAGCCAGAAACGCTGGGCCGAAGCAACCCTGATGTTCATCTGCTGCACCATCCCCCTGATGACCGGACTCAACGCCATGCCCCGCTACATGTTCGGCCTCTATCCGACCCTGCTGGCCATCGTGCTGCTGGCCCATCGCTGGCCTGCCATCCGCCCTGCGGTGCTCTGCATCAGCGGCATGGTTGCCTCCTTCATCGCGGTGGCCTTCGTCAACTTCAAGTTCTTCACCGTGTGACGCCACCCCGAATGCCTACAAGCCGGTCAACTGACCGGCTTTTTTCATGGCCGCGACACCCGGTTCACACTTTTCCATTCTTGAAAACGTAACCATTTGAACTGACGTCACAAATCGGTATTTTACCGGTCCAAGCCTGCCCCAGCGCGCCCTAGAATGAGTGCCTCAACGGATCCTGCTCCTCACACTCTGCTCAAGGAATGGCTTATGCGTCTCTCTTCGCGCCCCGCTCTTCGCCCATCACCCCTGTGGCTGGCCGTGCTCGCCACACCGCTGTTCATCGGTCAGGCGATGGCCGCCCCCGAGGTCTATCTCCATGTGGATGGCAAACCGGTAGCCGAGGCGCTGACGCTGGACAAGGGCACCGTCACCCTGACCCACAGACTGGACAAGGGGAGCCACCAGATCCGCATCAGCGATGCGGGCAACAGCTGCGGCACCAGCTTCGGGCCAACCGAGGCCAAGCCCCTTCCCTTCGGCACCGCCCAGCCCATGGACAAGTGCAGCAAGGGGACAGACTTCAATCTGAGGGTGATGCTGGCGGGGGACTACGAGTTCACCTTCAACCCCGATACCCCCAGCCTCAAGGTGTTGCGGGCAACCAAAAAGAGCGAGTTCAAACGCCAGCCTCCGGAAGAGCCCTGCATCAGCTGGGATGGCGGCCCGGTCACGACATCACTCAAGGGAGTCTGGCCCGACGGCACACGGTTGCGGGATGCCTACTCGGGACAGGAAGCCGTGGTCAAGGGCGGCAAGATCACCCTGACACCGAGCAAGGAGAGCGGCGGCCTGCTGCTGCTCGAGCCGGTCAAGGCCGCCAAGCCTGCTCCCTTCAGCTGGGATCAGGCGAGCGTCTATTTTCTGCTGACCGACCGCTTCCACAACGGCGATCCTGCCAATGATCACAGCTTCGGTCGTCAGAAGGATGGTCAGGACGAAGTGGCCACCTGGCATGGCGGTGACTTCAAGGGGCTGACCGAGAAGCTCGACTACATCAAGCAACTCGGCATCAACGCCATCTGGATCACCCCCATGGTGGAACAGGTCCACGGCTTCATCGGCGGTGGCGAACAGGGGAACTTCCCCTTCTACGCCTACCACGGCTACTGGGCGCTCGACTTCACCAAAATCGACCCCAACTACGGCGACGAAGAGAGCCTGAAAACCCTGGTGGACGAGGCCCACAAGCGCGGCATGCGGATCATCCTCGACGTGGTGATGAACCACGCAGGCTACGCCACCCTCGCCGACTTGCAGGATCTGGGGCTCACCGATCTCACCCAGAACACCGGCAAGCTGCCGAGTCGCTGGAACGAATGGCGCCCAAGCGGCGGCCTCAACTGGCATGGCTACAACCAGTTCATCGACTACCAGTCATCCCACTGGGACAAGTGGTGGGGCCCTGACTGGGTGCGCGCAGGCCTGCCCGGCTACCCGCAACCCGGCACCGACGACGTCACCGGCTCGGTGGCGGGACTGCCGGACTTCCTGACCGAATCCACCAGATCGGTGGGGCTGCCACCGCTGCTCGCTGCCAAAAAAGACACCAGGGCCAAGGCCCTGCCCAACGCCACCGTGAGCGATTACCTCATTGCCTGGCACACCGACTGGGTGCGCCGCTTCGGCATCGACGGCTTCCGTGCCGACACCGTCAAGCACCTGGAGCCCGCGGTCTGGGCCAGGCTCAAGCAGGCGGGCACCGACGCGCTCAAGGAGTGGAAGGCCGCCAACCCGGGCAAGGCCCTCGATGACCTTCCCTTCTACATGGTGGGCGAGGTGTGGGATCACGGGGTCGCCAAGGACTTCTGGTACCAGCACGGCTTCGATTCCCTGATCAACTTCGACTACCAGCGTGAATTCGCCCTGCCCCAGGCCCAGTGCATGGCGGGGGCAGAGCCCACCTATGCGAGCTACGCCAGCCGCATCAACCAGGATCCCGAGTTCAACGTGCTGAGCTACATCAGCTCCCACGACACCAAGCTCTTCTTCGGCGACTACCAGGACGTGGCGCTGCAACGGCGGGTGGCCAACAGCTTCATGCTGCTGCCGGGGGGCATCCAGATCTACTATGGCGACGAGTCCGGCCGGGGACTGGCCAAGGATGGGGGCGTGTTCGATCAGAGCGTGCGCTCGGACATGAACTGGCAGGAGCTGGCGAGTGGCGAGAAGGCGGAGCTGGTCAAGCACTGGCAACGGCTCGGCCAGTTCCGTGCCGCCCACCCTGCCATCGCGGCGGGCAGCCACAAGAAGATTTCCGATGCCCCCTACGGCTTCGTGCGGGAGAAAGGAGAAGACAAAGTGGTCGTGGTCTTCGCGGGTCGGCAGAAATAGCGACCTGGCCTGAATAAAAAGGGGAGCCGATGGCTCTAATGCCAGTCAGTTAAGCCTGACTGGCATTGTTTTTACTAGGTTTTCTCGTCGCATACTTCTGTGGTTTGGCTTTGATGCACCTTGGGTAACTTCGTTCTCGGCGGGCGGGTAACTTGAACTGCTCTGCCTGTTTGTCCAACTCAGCGACACGCCCTGGAACCATGCCCGGTGACACAAACGGCAGGCAACTGAGTTCATGCAGCAGATACACCGATGCCATGTGAAAGCTCAACTGGCTGGCCGTATAGCCCTTTAAGCTCGCCGCCATCCTAACCATCTGATATCTCAGTAGGTTATAGGCCAATACCAAGCCCCATAGCTCCTGCCTTACTCCATCGGGTTTCTTGCTGCGCAGCGTCAGCCGGTGCTGTTGCAGGCTATGTTTCATCTCCCGATAGCCCAGCTCGATTTCCCAGCGATTCTGGTATAGCTCCATCAACTCGCTGGCCGGGAAGCGCAGCGGGTCGGTGAGCGAGGTCAGCACCTGCCGCTCCTTGCCGTTTACCGTCCGGGTCAGCAGCCGGGCTTCGAACTGCTCCGGCAACTCGCTCCACTTCTTCTTGGCCTGCGGACTGGCACTGAGGCGTACCAGCACATCCTGCCGCCCCAGCTTGCGGATGACCTCGTATTGAGCCCCCTTTTTCAGCGGAATAAGCCAGTGACGCGCTACGCCCTGGCGTTGCCAGGCATGGAGTAACCCCAGTGAGTAGAAGCCCTTATCGAACAGGGTCAGGCTATTATCGGGTGTTTTTTCAATCAGTTGCTCTGCCAACACCATCTCGTTTACCGCACAGGAGTCCATCACTGTCTGGGTCAGCAGATGACTGGTCAGCTCCATCTGACACAACATGCGGACCTGGGGATATTGCGTCTCCCCCTGGACGGTTTTCGACTTGGCAAAGGCGCCGGCATTGTCCGGAGTATCGGGCGTGCGCCAGACCACCCCGTCCACGGCCAGCAGCTGCAAGCCGGCCCAGGTGGGGTGCTGACACTGCTGATGCCAGAGTGTGGCGGTCTGCTGGAACACCTGTCGAACGGCTTGGTCAGCCAGTTTTTGGCGCGCCTGGATGAAGGCGCTGGGGACGACAAACGGCCGGTCGCCGGGTAACAGGATATCGAGCTGGTTGGCCAGCTGGGCCATAGGGACATGACGAAACAAGGACATCCCGATAATGGCCCATAGCACCCGCTCCATGGGCATGCGCCGTCGGCGCAAGGAGACGGAGCCCGTCTCGGCCAAGCAAGCCTGCACCAGTTCAGGTGACAGCAGGTCAGACAGGGACTCAAACTTTCCGGGAGGACAGGCGTGAATGAAGTCGAGAGCTTGGTCGATACGCATAAAAAAATCCGAAACCCAACAAGGAGTTTCGGATTCTTACACAGCCTGAGGATCGGTCAATGGATCCTTAACTGATCGGCATTA
>NZ_JBFODJ010000080.1:0-2942 GCF_040908265.1 Aeromonas sp. R5-1 | reverse complement strand
GTTTGCGGAAGGCGGAGTGATATGGGCTCTGATGGTGGCAAGGGGCTCAACTGTCCTTGATATCCATCTGCTGGAGGGCGATGACCGCCTGGGTGCGGTTCTTGACCCCGAGTTTGCGGAAAATCGCGGTGATATGGGCCTTGATGGTCGCCTCGGAGACGTTGAGCTCCCAGGCGATCTGTTTGTTGAGGCTGCCATCCCGCAACATGATGAGCACCTTGTATTGCTGGGGGGTGAGGCTGGCCAGCTTGGTGGCGAAATCGGGCCCTTCGCTGGGCTCGGGATGGAGGGAGATGCCTTCCGGCACCCAGTTGTCCCCCCCGATCACCGTATTGAGGGCGCTGACCAGCTCTTTCATGGGGACGGACTTGGGAATGAAGCCGAGCGCGCCCAGGCGCAGCACCTGCTGGATGATGGCGGGATCCTCGGAGGCCGAGACCACGACGATGGGGAGATCCGGGTGATGTCCGCGCAGATAGGCCAGCCCCTCGAAGCCGTTGGCCCCCGGCATCTTGAGATCCAGCAGCAGCAGGTCGACGTCGGGATGTTCATCGAGCAGGTGGCTCAGGCTGTCGATGGAGTCAGCCTCCAGCAATCTGGCGTCGTCGATGGCCATGTGCACCGCTTGATAGAGGGCGCCCCGAAACAGGGGGTGGTCATCTGCGATGACGATGGTAAATTGGCTGTCCATAGCTCACATTGTTGCTAACTGATTGTTTTGAAAAATCAAACTAGCACTGCTACCCAAGTGGGTCAAACCCGCCAGTACGCAAATGTGAGGTGGTCATCGGATGTCGTGCCACGGGGCCGGCGGGATGGCCAGTAAACTACCCATGCAGGAGGCAATCGATGGGATCCCTGGTTTTGACGGTGGGCACGGGCTCCACCTGGGCAATGAGAACGGCGCTGGTGCTGGCCATGAGCGGGCTCAAGTGGCAGGAGCAGGTCTTCGATCTGGAAGATGCCAAGGAGCTGCAACGGCTCAAGCGCACGGCCCCCGCCGGCCTGGTGCCCTGGCTCGACGACGGTGAGCTGCGTATTCACGACTCTCTGGCCATCGCCGAATATCTCCACGAGTGTTGCCCGGAGCGCCACCTTTATCCGGTGGACAAGGCCGAACGGGCCCTGGCCCGCAGCCTGTGCGCCGAGCTGCACGCCGGTTTTCGTCAGATCCGCACCCTGCTGCCCTTCTTCCTGGGGGCGCCCACCCAGAGTGAACCGCCGGTGGAGGTCATCGACGAGCTGGCCCGGTTGCAGACTCTCTGGTCCCAGGCGCGGGGGCCCTTCTATTTCGACGAGGCGAGCATTCTGGATGCCTTCTATGCGGTGATGGCCTATCGACTGGCAAGCTATGGCATTTCGCTGCCCGGTCAGGCTGGCGCCTATCAGCAGGCCTTGCTGGCCTGGCCCCTGTGGCAGGAAACCCTGCTCAGGGCGAGGTTGCAGTGGCCAAAGGCGGCCCGCCAGTCTGATTGATGCGGGCGTCTGCAAGACAAAAAAGGGGAGCCATCGGCTCTAATGCCGATCAGTTAAGGATCCATTGACCGATCCTCAGGCTGTGTAAGAATCCGAAACTCCTTGTTGGGTTTCGGATTTTTTTATGCGTATCGACCAAGCTCTCGACTTCATTCACGCCTGTCCTCCCGGAAAGTTTGAGTCCCTGTCTGACCTGCTGTCACCTGAACTGGTGCAGGCTTGCTTGGCCGAGACGGGCTCCGTCTCCTTGCGCCGACGGCGCATGCCCATGGAGCGGGTGCTATGGGCCATTATCGGGATGTCCTTGTTTCGTCATGTCCCTATGGCCCAGCTGGCCAACCAGCTCGATATCCTGTTACCCGGCGACCGGCCGTTTGTCGTCCCCAGCGCCTTCATCCAGGCGCGCCAAAAACTGGCTGACCAAGCCGTTCGACAGGTGTTCCAGCAGACCGCCACACTCTGGCATCAGCAGTGTCAGCACCCCACCTGGGCCGGCTTGCAGCTGCTGGCCGTGGACGGGGTGGTCTGGCGCACGCCCGATACTCCGGACAATGCCGGCGCCTTTGCCAAGTCGAAAACCGTCCAGGGGGAGACGCAATATCCCCAGGTCCGCATGTTGTGTCAGATGGAGCTGACCAGTCATCTGCTGACCCAGACAGTGATGGACTCCTGTGCGGTAAACGAGATGGTGTTGGCAGAGCAACTGATTGAAAAAACACCCGATAATAGCCTGACCCTGTTCGATAAGGGCTTCTACTCACTGGGGTTACTCCATGCCTGGCAACGCCAGGGCGTAGCGCGTCACTGGCTTATTCCGCTGAAAAAGGGGGCTCAATACGAGGTCATCCGCAAGCTGGGGCGGCAGGATGTGCTGGTACGCCTCAGTGCCAGTCCGCAGGCCAAGAAGAAGTGGAGCGAGTTGCCGGAGCAGTTCGAAGCCCGGCTGCTGACCCGGACGGTAAACGGCAAGGAGCGGCAGGTGCTGACCTCGCTCACCGACCCGCTGCGCTTCCCGGCCAGCGAGTTGATGGAGCTATACCAGAATCGCTGGGAAATCGAGCTGGGCTATCGGGAGATGAAACATAGCCTGCAACAGCACCGGCTGACGCTGCGCAGCAAGAAACCCGATGGAGTAAGGCAGGAGCTATGGGGCTTGGTATTGGCCTATAACCTACTGAGATATCAGATGGTTAGGATGGCGGCGAGCTTAAAGGGCTATACGGCCAGCCAGTTGAGCTTTCACATGGCATCGGTGTATCTGCTGCATGAACTCAGTTGCCTGCCGTTTGTGTCACCGGGCATGGTTCCAGGGCGTGTCGCTGAGTTGGACAAACAGGCAGAGCAGTTCAAGTTACCCGCCCGCCGAGAACGAAGTTACCCAAGGTGCATCAAAGCCAAACCACAGAAGTATGCGACGAGAAAACCTAGTAAAAACAATGCCAGTCAGGCTTAACTGACTGGCATTA
>NZ_JBFODJ010000079.1:0-17522 GCF_040908265.1 Aeromonas sp. R5-1 | reverse complement strand
CCCCGTGGAGGGGTTCCCGAGCGGCCAAAGGGATCAGACTGTAAATCTGACGGCTCTGCCTTCGAAGGTTCGAATCCTTCTCCCTCCACCATCTTTCAGAGAACCCGGCCTTGTGCCGGGTTTTCGCTTTTCTGCCTTCCACAAATCCCCTTCTTCTACAAAAAAACGGGAGGCCAGGCCTCCCGTCAATATATGCACGCTCTCACCCCGAACCTGCTGGCGACAGCTGTCATCGGCAGGTCGGGCAGAGGGGGATCAGCGTCCCCCCAGGCATCTGTCTTGTCATCCGCGCCCCTTACAGGGTGAAGCGATAGAAGATATCCACCGCCTGGGCCACCCCGCTCATGGCCTGCAGATAGAGCCTTGGCATCAGCTCGTAGCGCAGCTTGAATTCGGCGATGGGGCTGAACACCCCGACCCCGTACTGGAACTGCAAGCCGGGCAGCAGATAGGCCGACAGGGTCACCTGGGTGTCATCGCCACTGCCTGCGGTATCGAGGGCCACGTCGCTCATGCCGAGGGACTCCCCGATGCTGGAGACCACGCCGCTCGCCTGGCTCACGGCCCCCGCCACCAGCAGGCCGTTGAAGCCGCCATCCTCGCCGCTGGTCTGCAATCCCTTGCCCCGCAACAGATAGGAGAGCTGTTCGGACTGCGCCATCTGCGGCTCGGAATAGACAGTGATCTTCGGCTTGGCGGCCGGCCCCGTCACCCGCACCCCGACGGTCACGTTGTCCTCGATGGTGTCCGGATCCCGATAGGTCTCGATGTTGAGATAGGGCTGATCGATGGGGCCGGAGAAGAGGATCCGCCCCTCCTTGATGATGAGGTTCTGGCCATAGGCCTTGAAGCGCCCGTCCCTGAGCTCCAGTTGCCCGTTGCCCGAGAGCGGCTTGGAGGGATCCTGGCGAATGTTGAGGGCCCCTCCCACCTTGGTTTTGAGTCCCATGGCTTCAAGGCGGACGTCGTCCCCGAGCCGGATGGCGAGCCTGATCTCCATGGGCAGCGGTGCCGCCTTGGGGACCGGCGGCAGATCGTCGTAGATGACGGTGACGTCATCGGAGACCGCTACCGCGCTGTCTGGCAGGCTCTTGACCAGGATGCGCGACCAGGGGATGTCCACCTGCCCGGTCACCCTGGTCTCCTCCCCGAGAGAGATGGCGATGTCAGGGGTCACCCTGACCCGGCCCATGCCCGGGTACTGGGCCTCCAGCTCCTTGCCCTGAATGGTGAGGCTGCCGGTCACCGGCTGCTGGGCCCAGCTCAGCCAGCCCCCCAGCACCAGGGGGCCCTTGCCCACCATCATGGAGCCGTCGAGTTCGGCCCGGTTGCCTTCTATCTTGAGGCGGGTCACCAGCTTGGAGAGGGTCACCATGTCGGAGTGGGTCTGAACCTCCCCCTCCTTCAGGTTCAGCTCGCCATACAGCAGGGGGGCAGCCAGGGTACCGTCGAAGCGGGCATCCGCCGAGATGACCCCTTGCAGGGAGCGCACTTCGGGAATGAGCGGCGCAAAGGTCGCAAGCTTCAGATCGTCAAACCTGAGTTGACCGCCGAGGTTGCCGCGGCCGGCGGGATCCCGGATCAGCAGATCGGTGTCGATGTTGCCGATCTGCTCGGAGGCGAAATCGACCCGGATGGCGGCCTGCTGGCGCTCGAAGTCGATCCCGAGCTCGAGGCGCTGGTAGTCGGTCTTGAGTTCGTCGGCGACGAAGGTCCCAGGCGTGGTACGCACGGTGGCGTGCAGGGTCGGCTGGTTGCCGCGCCAGCTGGCGCGCCCGTCGGCCGACAGCACCGCCTGCCAGCGGAAATTGTCCGGCAACCAGGGGCGCAGCCGCTTGAGATCAAATTCGTTCAGGGCAAATTCCAGATTGCCCTGGGACTGGGCTATCCGGCTCCCCTTGACGCAGAGACTGGCCTTCTGGGACGCGAGGCAGAGATCCCCCATGGTCAACTGCTGTTTCGGCAGATCCAGGTCCAGAGACCAGGGGGCGGTCAGCGCCCAGCGCTTGAGGGGAGTCTTGAGCTTCAGCTCGGCAAGGGCGCCACGCCAGTGGTCACCGCGCAGGCTGCCATTCAGGCTGAGGTCTGCCGCCAGGGGATCCCCCTTCATGGTCAAGGTGAGCCCGTGGCGCTCGAGATCGCCGCTCAGGTTCAGGGCGATTTGCGAGAGCTTGGTCTCCCCCTGCGCCAGGCTCGCCACCGTCACCGCCACCTCACCGGCGGGCTTCTCCCCGACCAGGGCGTTGGCCTTGATGACGGTCTCCTTGAGGACGGTGCCCGCGTAGGCGAGTCGGCCCGACACCAGGTCGGCATTCACGCGCGGCGCCTGCTGGTTGCCGGTGACGCGCACCTGGCCCTTGATGTCCCCTCCCAGACCCGGGTAGATACCCCCAAGCTTGGGCGCATCCAGATCCGCATCCAGCTTCCAGGCCTGGGTCGTGAGCGAGCCTTTGGCCTGCAGCCGGTTGGGGCCGCTTTGCAGCGCCAGGGCCGGGATGGTCCACTCCATCATGTCGTTGCCGCTGAGCCTGCCCTGCAAGGCCAGGGGATACTGGTTGAGCTTGCCATCCACCTTGAGCTCGGGCAGGGCCAGCTGCCAGTGGCCCGCCTCATCCAGATCGAAGCGGCTGGTGATCTTGCCCGCCAGTGCCCCCTTGATCTCGGGCACCAGCTCCGCCGGGTTGATCCCCTTGAATTCGGTCGTCCCCTGCCACTGGACCCCCTTGCTCCAGGCAAGCTTGCCGTCGAGCTTGAGCTCCCCCTTGAGGGCCCCCAGCAGCAGCTCGATGCGGCTCAGCTCGTTGAGATCCCCCTTGCCCGAGAGCGCCACCTTGAAGGGGGGCACATCGGTCCCCTTGCCGGCGGTGTTGAGCGCAAACTGGTAACCGGAGAGCTTGCCCTTGGCGCTCAGGGTGCCCTTGTCCAGCCGATAGCTGGGCTCATCCTTGGCGGGCTTGTGCAGGGGCCAGGCGAGGCTCTTCCAGTCCAGCGCCAGATCGAAGGGCAGATCCGGGTCGAGGGCCGCGAGGGATCCTTTGAGATTGGCGCCCACCGGCCCCTTGGCCTTGAGTGCCAGCCCAAGCTTGCCCACAGAACCGTCCAGGACGAGATTGACCTGCTCCCCCTTGAGCTCCCCGTCCAGCAGCCCTTGACGCGCCTTGGCATCCAGGGTCAGGGCGAGGGGGTAATCCTCGTGCAGGCGCACCTGACCACGCAAGGCCAGATCCGCCATGGCATGGCGCAAGGAGAGCTCCCGGATGTCGATGCGCTCCTCCTCGGCGGTGGCCGACAGCAACAGGTTGTCTAGCCCCTCCACCAGCTCACCTTGCTGATAACGGAACGCCGTGGCTTTCAGCCCCTCCAGCTGGATGGGGAAAGGCAGTCGCACCGCCGGCAGCACCATGGGCTCGGGCTTGCTTGCGGCCTGCGTCTTGTCACCGGGGGCAGCCTTGCCCTCGCCGGCCGCCAGGGTGGCGCTTTTCTCATCCGCCGGTTTGGCGCCCTTGTCACTGGCCGCCTCCACCGGGGACGGTGCCACCACCACGTTCAGGCCATCGAGCACGGGGCCGCGCACGATGAGCCCGGCGCGATCCAGGGCGGCGCCAATGTCCAGATCCTTGAGGGTGATCGTCACGCCGGGCACCGCCACATCGAGATCGGCAACCTTGAGGCTGTCGACCTGGATTTTGAGCGGCAACGGATGCCAGACGAAGGGCTCCGACGGCTCTTCCGGCACCGGCTCGGACTCCGCCACCCGGACCACGGGGCGAGTCACCGCCAGAGACTTGATCCAGAGCTTGCCCTGCAGGAGCTTGCCCAGATCCCAGTCCAGCACGGCCCGCTCCACGGTGACATCCACCAGCTCGTCCTGCCAGCCAACCCCTTCGAAGGTCCAGCCATACCCGAGTTGCCCCGCCACCAGCTCCCCCTTGAGGGAGGGCAGCGCGGCTCTGGCCTGTTGCCACAACCACTTGTTGCCCTGATGGGTGAAGCCCAGCAGGCTGACGCCGATGAGCAGCAGGAAGAAGAGGCCCATGAGCCACAAGAAAATGCGTTTTACCCAGATCACGATGCAGACCCCTGCAAGGAAAGCAGCCGCAGCGGCCAGAAAAGAGAAAGAAGAGGATGTGCGCCTGGTTGCCGGGTCATAGTTCCGGCCCCAGCGCGAAGTGCAGCCGCAGCGGCTTGTCCTCCTCGGAGATGCCCACCGCCAGATCGAGCCTGACCTGACCGATGGGGGTGACCCAGCGCACCCCGACCCCGGTGCCTATCTTCCAGGCCTCGCTGTAGTCGACGGTGGCGGTCCCGGCGTCCACGAACAGGGCACCGAGCCACTTCTCGCTGAAGCGGTAGTTGTACTCCAGGCTGCCGACGCTGGCGTAGCGCCCGCCGGTCAGCTTGCCATCGTCCCCCCGTGGCGAAATGGTCTCGTAACCGTAGCCCCGGACCGTCTGATCGCCGCCGGTGAAGAAGCGCAGGGAGGGGGGGACCAGGGAGAAATCATCCCCGACGATGGCCCCCTGTTCGGCCCGCATCAGGAAACGGTGATCTTCGCCCAGGGTGCGCAGCCACTTGCTGCGCCCCCACACCCGCATGAAGCTGATGTCGGACCCCCAGTAGGGGCTCGAGAACTCCATCGTCAGTTGCTGGCGATCCCCCCAATCCGGCACCAGACCGCCGCGCACCCGCAGCCGTGACCAGGAGACGCCGGGGATCAGCAGCAGGCTGTTCCCCTCGTCCTGACCCTGGACGTAGCGCTCGTTCTCCAGGCGCACAAAGACGTCTCTGTCCCAGCTCTCCGGTCGGCGTGTCCAGCGGTGCACCCCGAAGGTGGCCAGATCGGAGCGGGTGTCGTTGTTGTCGGTGTATTGATAGCCCGCCTGCAGGGAGTAGTAATCCCGCAGCGGGTTGCCCACCGGGATCTGGTAGTCGAAGCTGAGCTCCGCTTCTGGCGCCGAGACCTTGGCGGTGCTGGAGAGGCGGTGACCATAGCGGTTCACCCAGGGTTTCTCCCAGGTGGCACTCAGGCGCGGCCCCACGTCCGTGGCATAACCGATACCGGTCTCAATCTCGTGATCGACCCGGTTGGAGAGGGTCACCTGCACCGGCACCCGGTTGCCCTCGGCCTGGCTGATCAGGGGTTTGATGTCCACCTGCTTGAACAGCTTGGTGGAGGAGACATCCTGGGACATCTCCGCCAGACGGATCGCCAGATAGGGGTCGCCGCTCTTGATGTTGATGAGCGGGCGGATCAGGTGCAGTGCCTCCGGCGTCGCGTCATAGCGGATCTCGCCGAAATGGTAACGCGGGCCAGAGCGAAACAGGATGTAGATCTCCGCCTTGCCCTGTTCCGGGAAAACCTTGACCTGGCTCTTGCTGATCTTGGCGTCAAAATAGCCGCGGGCCAGCCCCAGACTGCCGAGATCCGCCTTGATGGATTCATATTTGCCGTGGTTGAGGGGATCTCCCTCCTTCAGGGGCAGCTTGTCCAGCAGCTCGCTGTACACCTCGTCGCTCCCCGCATCCCCTTCCAGCAGGATGTCGAGGCGCGAGATGATCACGGGTTCCCCCCGCTCAATCTCGATCACCACCTTGGCGGGCGTCTTCTTGTCGCGGTTCAGGGTGATCTTGGGCTGGTAGTAGCCATAGACCTGCAGCGCCTTCTGTACGCTCTCGGTGATCTTGGCGCGGGCGGGGCGGTACTGGCGTTCCTGATAGACGGGCAGGGCGTTGAGGTAGGCCTCGACGTTGTCTTTCTGCTCTCCCCTGACCCCCTTGATCTGGTAGGTCAACTTGGCCGCCATGGCGGGCATCGCCATCAGCCAGAGAGCGAGGGCGAGGGCGAGCAGCAAGAGACCGGGCCCGGGGCGACGGGATCGCCCGGATGAAGTGCTCCCGGTGAGAAAAGTAGGATAGCATCCTGTCAAACGTCATTTTCCCCGAATAACATGATTTAAAGATTGTGTTATTTAGTACGATACCGAGACTCATCCCGGGCGAGTGCCGCTCATCCTAGCATAATCGCGACGGCGAAATCCCACGCTCGGGGCCCCTTTGCGTGCCGCTCTGCCGCCCCCGGTGCGGGGATCGCTTCGGCCCAGCAAGGAGCCAGCCGGGTGTGAGGAGCCAAACTGCGCACAATCCGGGCAAGGGGCGAACAAAACGCCACCACCGACCCCGCCAAGCCGGATCTCCCCTGGCGGCCTTGGGCTGGCAGCAGGGTCCGGCTCGTCCGCGACAACCCTTGTCGGACACCCCGCATCCGGCGGGTTTCGTCAACCCGTCCCCCTCGACTTGCTCCGTGCCCTCTTCCCCGCCCTGCCTGCTATTGAACAGGAAAATAAGTTTAAATCAATCACTTGAATAGATGGCACTAAAGCTTCGTTCAATTCAATCGATTTATCCCGCTGCCCCTGCGCTCCTGCCTGTCCCACACTGATCCCAATCATCGCAGGAGAGACCCCATGCACCTACGTAGCGAACAACTGGCTGACTACATCGCCGACCGACTCGAGTTCATCACCTTCCTGGCCTGCTGCAGCGCCCTGCTGGCCTTGCTGACCGGCATGAACGGCCAGCAGGCCCTCGCCTTCACCGCGCTCAATCTGCCCTTTGGCCTGGCCCTGCTGCTGGGCATGGCCCTGCTCGCCCCCCTGCCTGCCCACTGGCGCCTGCCCGGCATAGTCCTGCTGCTGGTGAGCGCAGCCCTGGCCACCCTGCAGATGGGAGGCAACTGGCTCAACCCCCTGGCCATCTGGAGCCTCTATGCCCTGCTGGGGCTGGAGATCCTCTGGCAATCCCGGGCCAGGGTCCCCCTGGCCGCCGGCCCCCGGAGCCGGGTCTCGCGCCCGAGGGGCTGACGCGGAGGCGCAATTGCAGTAATCTTGCGCCCCCTTTCCCCTCGCCGAGGAGCATTCCGATGAAAAAAGCCTGTGCCCAGCACATCCTGGTCAAGACCGAGAAACAGTGTCTGGAAATCAAGGAGAAGCTCGCCAAGGGCGCCGATTTCAGCCAGATGGCCAAGCGTTTCTCCACCTGCCCTTCCGGCAAGCGTGGCGGCGATCTGGGAGAGTTCTCCAAGGGGGACATGGTCAAGTCCTTCGACGATGCCGTGTTCAAGGGGGAGTTGCTGACCGTGCTGGGGCCGGTGCGCACCAAGTTCGGCTTCCACCTCATCAAGGTGCTCTATCGCAGCTGATCCAGGGCGACGAGGCCATCGGTTCTCTGAGCCGCACGCCTGGGATTGATGATCATTTACTAACGTTATCAGGCAATTAAGTTTATCCTTCTGGGCATAGTTCCATCCTGACCCGTGGATCCCTCATATGCACAGCTCTTTGTGGTGGCCGCTGCTGACCTGGCTATTGCCCCTTTGCGGGGCCCTTGGCAGCCGCGCCCATCTCTGGCCCTGGTGGCTCGGCTTCATCCTCTGTCTCGCCAGCGCCCTCCTCAGCCTCGTGCTGCTGCTGCGCCTGCCCTGGCGCTATCGCCGCACCACCAACCTCTGGCCGGATATCTGGGGCATAACTCCCCTGCTGTTGCCCCTGCTGTTTCTCGTCCAGGCGTTGCGCTCCCCCCTCACCAACGACGTCAGCACGGATCCCTACCATCCGCCACGGCTCCAGTGGGCCGAGCTGCTCAGAAGCCCGGAGGATCTCCCGGTCTCCCCCCCGCCCCTGCAACTATTTCCAGGCAACCCCGGTCCTCTCTATACCCGGGCATCCCCGGTCGAAGTGCTCGCGGAAGCCGAGGAACTGATGACGGAGCTGGGCTGGCAGGTTCATCCGGGCAGCGAGGGTATCGATGCCGTCGTCACCACCGGCTGGTTCGGGTTTCAGGATGACGTGGCACTGCGGGTCTTTGCCGGGCCCAAAGAGACCCGTATCGACATGCGCTCCGCCTCGCGCCAGGGGCGCAGCGATCTGGGGGTCAACCGGGCACGGATCATCGATTTCCTGAATCGGTTGAACGAGCGCCTGGGCGGGGCCTACAAGCCCAAAATGGAGAAGCTCAAAGAGGAACAAGATGCGCATTGAGGTCAAACCGGACCGGGCCTACGCCTGGTTCATCCGCCCCTTCTTCTGGCTGCAGAAACGCAACTACGGTCAGGTGCTGATCCCGGGCAAGTGCTGGGGGCGCTCCCCCAGGCTGTTCGCCGCGGTCGCCACCCTCTACGGCGTCATCAACCGCAAGCGCTCCCCCATCGACCCCGTGCTGCGCTCCCTGGTGACGGTGCGAGTCTCCCAGCTCAACTGGTGTCGTTTCTGTGTCGACATCAACGCCATGACCCTGATCCAGCGGGCGGGGTCGAGCGACAAGGTGGAGGCGCTGGCCCGGTGGCGCGACAGCCCCTTGTTCGACGAGCGGGAGCGGGCCGTGCTGGACTATGCCGAGGCCATGACCGGGCTGGATGGCGTGAGCGACGAGCAGGCCGCCCGCCTCAAGCCCTGGTTCGATGACGACGCCCTGGTGGAGCTCACCGGCCTCATCGCCTTCCAGAACATGTCCGCCAAGTTCAATGCCGCTCTCGACATCGCTCCCCAAGGGTTCTGCCAGTTGCCGGTGCAACCCGAGCGCCCCCTCGACAAGGGGCAGGGATGAACCAGGCACGCCTGCTGCTGTTGCTGGCGATGGGGGCCCTGGTCGGCACCTTCTTTGCCCTCGACCTTGACCACTATCTGAGTCTCACCCAGTTGCAGGCTCATCAGGCGCGCCTGGCCCTTTGGGTCGACCGCCATGTTGTCGCAGCCAGCCTGCTGTTTCTGGTGATCTATGTGCTCACCACCGCCCTCTCCCTGCCGGGGGCGGCCCTGCTCACCCTGGCGGGCAGCGCCGTCTTCGGCATCCTGTGGGGGCTCTTGCTGGTCTCCTTTGCCAGCTCCCTTGGCGCCACTCTGGCCTTTCTCAGCGCCCGCTTCCTGCTGCGGGACTGGGTCGAGACGCGCTTTGGCGACAAGCTGGCGAGCGTTCAGGCCGGCATGCAAAAGGAGGGGGCCTTCTATCTGCTGAGCCTGCGCCTCATCCCCCTCTTCCCCTTCTTTCTGGTCAACCTGGTGATGGGGCTCACCCCCATCAGAGTCAGCACCTACTACTGGGTCAGCCAGCTCGGCATGCTGCCGGGCACCCTCGTCTACGTGCTGGCGGGGAGCGAGCTGGCGACCCTCACCAGCACAGGCAACCTCTTCTCCCCCGGCCTGCTGGCCGCCCTGACCCTGCTCGGCCTGATGCCCTGGCTGATGCGTGCCTTGCAGCGCCGTCTCGCCCTCTACCGGTTGCACGCCCCCTACCGCAAGCCTGCGCGCTTTGACTACAACCTGCTGGTGATAGGTGCCGGCGCCGGAGGCCTGGTTACCAGCTACATCGCCGCCGCGGTGAAAGCCAGAGTGGCCCTCATCGAGCAGCACAGGATGGGAGGGGATTGCCTCCATACCGGCTGCGTCCCCTCCAAGGCGCTGATCCGAAGCGCCCGCTTCGCCTTTGAACAGCGCAAGGCCACAGAGCTTGGTTTTACCCCGAGCCAGAGCCGCGCCGACTTTGCCGCCGTGATGGCGCGGGTCGCCCGGGTCATCGAGGAGGTCGAACCCCACGACTCGGTGGCGCGCTATGAAGGACTTGGGGTGGAGTGCATCCAGGGGCGGGCGCGAGTCACCTCCCCCTGGGAGGTGGAGGTCAACGGCAAGCGCCTGACCAGCCGTCATATTGTGATCGCCACCGGCGCCCGACCCCGGGTACCCGCACTGCCGGGGCTGGACAGGGTTCCCTACCTCACCTCCGACACCCTCTGGCAGCGACTGCGCGAGCCCCCCGCCATCTGCTGGTGCTGGGAGGAGGCCCCATCGGCTGCGAGCTGGCCCAGAGCCTGGCCCTGCTCGGTATCCCCGTCACCCTGGTGGAGCAAGGCCCTCAGCTGCTGCCCCGGGAAGATAGGGACGTCGCCGGGGCCCTGGCCGCGCAGCTGGAGCACGACGGTGTCACCCTGCACCTCGGCTGGCAGGCTACCTCGGCCGGGTATATGGACGGTAAAGGCGCCAACCTGCCCATCCGGCTGTACCTGCGCCGGGGGGACGAGACGCTGGTGGTTGAGGGGGCCAGCTGCTGCTGGCCCTTGGCCGGGAGGCCAACGTGAGCGGTTTCGGGCTGGAGGCGCTGGGGGTTGAACTGGCCCCCGGCGGCACCCTGGCCATCGACGGCTTCCTCGCCACCAACTACCCCAGCATCCTGGCGGTGGGGGACGTTGCAGGCCCCTACCAGTTCACCCATTTTGCCGCCCATCAGGCCTGGTATGCCGCCATCAACGCCCTCTTTGGCCAGTTCAGGCGCTTTCGGGCAGACTACAGGGTCATGCCGGCGGCCACCTATACCAGTCCGGAGATAGCCAGGGTCGGCCTCAACCAGAAAGAGGCTCATGCCCGAGGCATCCCCTTCGAGTCGACCCGCTTCGAGATGGCCGAGCTGGACAGATCCATCGCCGACGGCGAGTCAGGGGGCTTTGTCGAGGTGCTGACGGTGCCGGGCCGTGACAGGATACTCGGGGCCACCATAGTGGGTGCTCACGCCGGCGAGCGGATCGCCGAGTTTGCCCTCGCCATGCGCCACCGTCTGGGACTTGGCAAGATCCTCGCCACCGTTCACCCCTACCCCACCCTGATGGAGGGGAACAAGTACGTGGCTGGCGCCTGGCGCCGTGCCCGCCAGCCCGGGCGCCTGCTGGCGCTGCTGGCCCGTTATCACCGCTGGCGCCGCGGCGCCTGACTCTGACGAGGCAACCATCATGTTCAAGACCCGACTTCGCACCCTGCTCCGTCCCCTGATGGCCGCTGTCCCCCTGCTGCTGACCTCCCCGCTCCACGCCAATGACGCATCGTGGCAGCAGACCCTGCTGGCAGCCAGGGGGCAGACAGTCTACTTCAACGCCTGGGGGGGGGGGCAGCCCCGAGATCAACGCCTACCTGGTGTGGGCCAGGCAGGAGATCGCTCGCCAGTACCAGGTCGAGCTGGTGCAGGTGAAGGTGGATGACATCGCCCAGAGCGTGAGCCAGTTGCTGGCCGCCAAGCAGGCTGGCAAGACGTCGAACGGCCCCATCGACCTGCTCTGGGTCAACGGCGAGAACTTCAAGGCGCTCAAGGAGCAGGGGCTGCTGGGGGCCCCCTTTACCGACGAGCTGCCCAACATGGCCCTGGTGGACACCGCCCTGCCGGTGAGTGAAGACTTCACCGTGCCGGTAGAGGGGCTGGAGGCCCCCTGGGGCATAGGCCAGCTCAATCTGATGGTGGATGGCGACCAGGTAGACGCACCTCCCACCTCGGCGGCCGCCCTGCTGGCCTGGGCCAAGGCTCACCCCGGCCGCTTCACCTACCCCAAGCCTCCCCAGTTTCACGGCTCGAGCTTTCTCAAGCAGATCCTGCTGGAGCTGGCACCGGATCCGGCGCCCCTCTATCGGGAGGCGACCGATGCCGACTTCCTTCGCATCACCGCCCCTCTCTGGGCCTGGCTCGACCAGCTTCACCCCGCGCTCTGGCGAAAGGGCAGGCTCTTCCCCACCGGCGCCGCCGAGACCAGGCAGTTGCTCGATGACGGCGAGCTGGCCATGGCCATCAGCTTCAACCCGGGGGAAGCCCAGAGTTCGGTGCAAAACGGCACCCTGCCCCCCACCGTCCAGGCCATCGCCATGGAGAAAGGGGCGCTCACCAACAGCCATTTCCTCGCTATTCCCTTCAATGCCTCCGCCCGGGCCGGGGCCAAGGTGGTAGTCAACTTCCTGCTTAGCCCCGCCGCCCAGGCGCGCAAGAGCGACCCCGCCTTCTGGGGGGATCCCAGCGTGCTGCGCCAGGAGGCGCTGCCTGGCCAGACCCGTCCGGCATTGCGCTTCAAGGGGGTGGCAGAGCCCCACCCCAGCTGGCAGACCCGGCTGGAAGCGGCCTGGGCCGAGCGCTACGGCCACTGATCCATCATGCAGGCGCGCGCCCCTCTTCTCCTCCTGCTGCCCTTTTTGATGCTGGGAGCCCTGCTGCTGGGGATCCCGCTCGTCGGGGGCCTGCTGTGGCTGGTCATCGAGGGGCTCACCCCCGCCAACCTCGCCCTCTTGCTCCCCCAGCCCGGACTCTGGCACTCCGCAGGGTTGAGCCTCTGGGTGGCGGGGGCCTCCACCCTGGGGGCCCTCGGTGTCACCGCCCTGGTGCTCGCCCAGGGGGACGGGCGTCCCTGGATGCGCTGGCTGCGCCGCCTGCTCTCCCCCCTGCTGGCGCTTCCCCACGTCGCCTTTGCTATCGGCATCGCCTTTCTGATCGCTCCCTCCGGCTGGCTGCTGCGCCTCGTCGCCCCCCTGCTTGACCTCACCCATCAGCCCCCGGACTGGCAAACCCTCAAGGATCCCTGGGGGCTTGGCCTCATCGTGGTGCTCATCCTTAAGGAGACTCCCTTCCTGCTGCTGATGGCGCTGGCGGCACTGGATCCCGCCAAGGTGGCGCGCCAGCAGTGGCTGGGGGCCAGCCTCGGCTTCAGCGCCCCCCGGATCTGGTGGCGCCTGCTGCTGCCCGCCCTCTGGCCCGCCCTGCGACTGCCCCTCTACGCGGTGGCCGCCTATGGCCTGGCGGTGGTGGATCTCGCCCTGCTGCTGGGGCCGGATGCCCCGCCGCCCCTGGCGGTGCGACTCTGGCTCTGGTATCAGGATGCCGACCCCGCCTGGCGCGGCGCCAGTGCCAGCGGCGCCCTCTTGCTGCTCGCCCTCAACCTGCTGCTGCTTGGCGCCATCAGGCTGCTGGAGCGGGCCCACCTCACCCTCGGCAAGGCACGCTGGCTGGATGGGCGACGCGCCCCCGCCTCGCCCTGGCCCGGACTCATTGCCCGCATCGGCGTGTGGGGGCTGCTCCTGACCAATCTGCTGGTGCTCGCCGCCCTGCTGCTCTGGTCCCTGACCCGGCGCTGGTCTTTTCCCGCCCTCTGGCCGAGCGAATGGAGCAGCCACCATTGGCAGGCTCTGCTGCCGAGCCTGGGCCCGCTGCTGTGGCAGAGTCTGTGGCTGGCCCTGCTCTGCGCCGCGCTCTCCCTGCTGCTGGCGGTGCTCTGCCTCGAGGCGTTGCCTGCGCGCCGCGCCACACGCACCCTCTGGCTTGTCAGCCTGCCTCTGCTGCTGCCCCAGGCCAGCCTGCTGTTTGGATTGCGCCTTCAGACCGACGGGCTGGGATTCACTGGCATAGGCCCTGGCTGGGTACTCTGGAGCCAGTTGATCTTCGTTTTTCCATACGTCTATCTCTGCCTGCACGGCCCCTATCGCCAGTTCGACGAGCGCCTCACCCGGGTGGCCCTCACGCTCGGGGCCAGCCCCTGGGGGGCCTGGTGGCGAGTCAAGGGCCCCCTGCTCGCCCGTCCCCTGTTGTTCGCCTTCGGTGTCGGGGCGGCAGTGAGCCTGGCCCAATACCTGCCGACCCTGCTGTTCGGGGGCGGGCGGGTCATCACCATCACCACGGAGGCGGTGGCCATCGGCAGCGGCCTCAACCGGCGGCTGGCGGGGCTCTACGGCCTGCTGCAACTGCTGCTGCCCCTTTTCATCTATGCCCTGGCGCTCTGGCTGCCGCGGCGCATCAACCCCGCCCTGAGGCCCTGACCCGATGCTGCACACCTCCGCACTCACCCTCTTCCTCGACGGTGCCCCCCTGCTGACGCACCCCCCCCTCAGGGTGGTCCCGGGCGAGGTGCTCACCCTGATGGGACCGAGCGGCTGTGGCAAGAGCTCCCTGCTGGCGGCCCTGGCGGGAGTGCTGCCACCCGGGGGGCCCATCCGGCTGACCGGGGACATCCTGCTCGGCGCACATCGCCTCACCCCGCTGCCCCCCCAGGAGAGGGGCGTCGGCATCCTGTTTCAGGATGACCTGCTGTTTGCCCACCTGACGGTGGCCGAAAATCTGATGTTCGGCATGCCGGCGCATCTCAAGGGGATGGCGGCAAGGCAGACCCGGGCCCGCGAGGCGCTGGCCGAGGTTGGGTTGGAGGCTCAGGTGGACAAGCTGCCCGGGGCGCTCTCAGGTGGCCAGAAAGCCCGCGTCAGCCTGCTGCGTGCCCTGCTGGCCGAGCCCAGGGCATTGCTGCTGGACGAGCCCTTCTCCCGCCTCGACAAGCCGCTGCGGGCCGCCTTTCGTGAACTGGTGTTCGCGCAGATCAAGGCACTGGCCATCCCCGCCATTCTGGTGACCCACGACGAAGAGGATGCGCCGGGCACCATCTTGCAGCTGATCCCCCCAGCCATCCCAGAAGAGGAGCACCACCTTGTTTGATCGCCACCTGATCCCGGTTATCCGCCGCCCCCTCGCCGCGCTCGCCCTCCCACTGTGCCGGGCCGGGGTGAGCGCCAACCAGGTGAGCCTCGCCGGCTTTCTCATCGGCATGCTGGCGCTGCCGCTGCTGGCCTTTGGCTGCTATCAGTGGGCGTTGGCGGCGATTCTGCTCAACCGGCTGCTGGACGGGCTGGATGGCGCCGTGGCGCGGGAAACGGGCATCAGCGACTGCGGCGGGTTTCTCGACATCACGCTGGATTTCATCTTCTACGCCGCCGTGGTGCTGGGCTTTGCCCTCGCCGACCCGGCCAACGCCCTGGCCGCCGCCACCCTGCTGTTCGCCTTCATGGGCACGGGATCGAGCTTTCTGGCCTTTGCCATCATGGCGGGCAAACGGGGCATCGAGAGCCCCGTCTACCGCCACAAATCCCTCTACTATCTGGGCGGGCTCACCGAGGGGAGCGAAACCATCGCCCTCTTCGTGCTCATGTGCCTCTGGCCCGCCGCCTTCGTGCCACTGGCCTACGGTTTCGCCCTGCTCTGTGCCATCACGACCCTGACCCGGATCTGGAGCGGCTACCACACCCTGCGCTGACGGGATCCCGGGGGGCGCGCCGGCACGGAGCACTTGCGCCTGCACGCCAATGTTTTACCATGACGGCACTCTTTTTCAGGCTCACGAGAACCCTATGCGTCGCCTTGTCTGTGTCCTCTCCCTGTTTCCCCTGATCTACGGCTGCAGCAGCACGCCGGCGCCCAAGCCCGTGGTCAAACCCCAACCCAACAGCGCCTTCATCAACCAGACGCCGCCGAGCAAACCCTTCTACGGACAGGTGAGCCAGCCCGGGGTCAGCAAGGGGGACTTCGCCAATCGTTCCAACGTGGACAACTTCGTGCAGCGGATGGTGCAAAAGCACGGCTTCGACGGCGCCGAGCTGCACCGGGTACTGGCCCAGGCCGAGCGTTATGACTGGATCATCAAGCTGATGGACGCCCAGGCCCCCACCACCAGACCGCCCACCGGCCCGACCGGCGCCTGGAGCCGCTACCGCGCCAAGTTCATCACCCCGGACAACGTACAGAACGGCGTCAACTTCTGGCGCGAATACGAGAGTGAACTCAACCGGGCGCAGCAGATCTACGGGGTGCCACCCGAGATCATCGTCGGCATCATCGGGGTGGAGACCCGCTGGGGTCGGGTGATGGGCAAGACCCGCATTCTCGACGCCCTGGCGACCCTGGCATTTGACTACCCGCGCCGCGCCGACTTCTTCACCGGCGAGCTGGAAGCCTTCCTGGTGATGACCCGGGATGAAGGGATGGATCCCACCGAACCCAAGGGCTCCTATGCCGGGGCCATGGGCTACGGCCAGTTCATGCCGTCGAGTTTTCGCAACTACGCGGTGGACTTCAACGGCAACGGCCACACCAACCTGTGGGATCCGGTGGATGCCATCGGCAGCGTGGCCAACTACTTCAAGGCCCACGGCTGGGAGAAAGGGCAGCCGGTGGCGGTGCGCGGCCAGGGACAGCTGCCGGGCTATGAGCACGGCTTCCAGACCCGCTACCCGGTGGCCACCCTGCGCGGAGCCGGGTTGACCCCAATCGGCTCCCTTGGCAATCACAAGGAGGCGAGCCTGCTGCGTCTGGATGTCGGCACCGGTTACCAGTACTGGTACGGCTTGCCGAACTTCTACGCCATCACCCGCTACAACCACAGCACCCACTACGCCATGGCGGTATGGCAGCTTGGCCTTGCCGTCAGGGATGCCAGAGGCGGCTACTGAGTCAGCCTCAATGCCAACGAAAACGGGCCCGCAGGCCCTAATGCCGATCAGTTAAGGATCCATTGACCGATCCTCAGGCTGTGTAAGAATCCGAAACTCCTTGTTGGGTTTCGGATTTTTTTATGCGTATCGACCAAGCTCTCGACTTCATTCACGCCTGTCCTCCCGGAAAGTTTGAGTCCCTGTCTGACCTGCTGTCACCTGAACTGGTGCAGGCTTGCTTGGCCGAGACGGGCTCCGTCTCCTTGCGCCGACGGCGCATGCCCATGGAGCGGGTGCTATGGGCCATTATCGGGATGTCCTTGTTTCGTCATGTCCCTATGGCCCAGCTGGCCAACCAGCTCGATATCCTGTTACCCGGCGACCGGCCGTTTGTCGTCCCCAGCGCCTTCATCCAGGCGCGCCAAAAACTGGCTGACCAAGCCGTTCGACAGGTGTTCCAGCAGACCGCCACACTCTGGCATCAGCAGTGTCAGCACCCCACCTGGGCCGGCTTGCAGCTGCTGGCCGTGGACGGGGTGGTCTGGCGCACGCCCGATACTCCGGACAATGCCGGCGCCTTTGCCAAGTCGAAAACCGTCCAGGGGGAGACGCAATATCCCCAGGTCCGCATGTTGTGTCAGATGGAGCTGACCAGTCATCTGCTGACCCAGACAGTGATGGACTCCTGTGCGGTAAACGAGATGGTGTTGGCAGAGCAACTGATTGAAAAAACACCCGATAATAGCCTGACCCTGTTCGATAAGGGCTTCTACTCACTGGGGTTACTCCATGCCTGGCAACGCCAGGGCGTAGCGCGTCACTGGCTTATTCCGCTGAAAAAGGGGGCTCAATACGAGGTCATCCGCAAGCTGGGGCGGCAGGATGTGCTGGTACGCCTCAGTGCCAGTCCGCAGGCCAAGAAGAAGTGGAGCGAGTTGCCGGAGCAGTTCGAAGCCCGGCTGCTGACCCGGACGGTAAACGGCAAGGAGCGGCAGGTGCTGACCTCGCTCACCGACCCGCTGCGCTTCCCGGCCAGCGAGTTGATGGAGCTATACCAGAATCGCTGGGAAATCGAGCTGGGCTATCGGGAGATGAAACATAGCCTGCAACAGCACCGGCTGACGCTGCGCAGCAAGAAACCCGATGGAGTAAGGCAGGAGCTATGGGGCTTGGTATTGGCCTATAACCTACTGAGATATCAGATGGTTAGGATGGCGGCGAGCTTAAAGGGCTATACGGCCAGCCAGTTGAGCTTTCACATGGCATCGGTGTATCTGCTGCATGAACTCAGTTGCCTGCCGTTTGTGTCACCGGGCATGGTTCCAGGGCGTGTCGCTGAGTTGGACAAACAGGCAGAGCAGTTCAAGTTACCCGCCCGCCGAGAACGAAGTTACCCAAGGTGCATCAAAGCCAAACCACAGAAGTATGCGACGAGAAAACCTAGTAAAAACAATGCCAGTCAGGCTTAACTGACTGGCATTA
>NZ_JBFODJ010000078.1:0-16932 GCF_040908265.1 Aeromonas sp. R5-1 | reverse complement strand
TAATGCCAGTCAGTTAAGCCTGACTGGCATTGTTTTTACTAGGTTTTCTCGTCGCATACTTCTGTGGTTTGGCTTTGATGCACCTTGGGTAACTTCGTTCTCGGCGGGCGGGTAACTTGAACTGCTCTGCCTGTTTGTCCAACTCAGCGACACGCCCTGGAACCATGCCCGGTGACACAAACGGCAGGCAACTGAGTTCATGCAGCAGATACACCGATGCCATGTGAAAGCTCAACTGGCTGGCCGTATAGCCCTTTAAGCTCGCCGCCATCCTAACCATCTGATATCTCAGTAGGTTATAGGCCAATACCAAGCCCCATAGCTCCTGCCTTACTCCATCGGGTTTCTTGCTGCGCAGCGTCAGCCGGTGCTGTTGCAGGCTATGTTTCATCTCCCGATAGCCCAGCTCGATTTCCCAGCGATTCTGGTATAGCTCCATCAACTCGCTGGCCGGGAAGCGCAGCGGGTCGGTGAGCGAGGTCAGCACCTGCCGCTCCTTGCCGTTTACCGTCCGGGTCAGCAGCCGGGCTTCGAACTGCTCCGGCAACTCGCTCCACTTCTTCTTGGCCTGCGGACTGGCACTGAGGCGTACCAGCACATCCTGCCGCCCCAGCTTGCGGATGACCTCGTATTGAGCCCCCTTTTTCAGCGGAATAAGCCAGTGACGCGCTACGCCCTGGCGTTGCCAGGCATGGAGTAACCCCAGTGAGTAGAAGCCCTTATCGAACAGGGTCAGGCTATTATCGGGTGTTTTTTCAATCAGTTGCTCTGCCAACACCATCTCGTTTACCGCACAGGAGTCCATCACTGTCTGGGTCAGCAGATGACTGGTCAGCTCCATCTGACACAACATGCGGACCTGGGGATATTGCGTCTCCCCCTGGACGGTTTTCGACTTGGCAAAGGCGCCGGCATTGTCCGGAGTATCGGGCGTGCGCCAGACCACCCCGTCCACGGCCAGCAGCTGCAAGCCGGCCCAGGTGGGGTGCTGACACTGCTGATGCCAGAGTGTGGCGGTCTGCTGGAACACCTGTCGAACGGCTTGGTCAGCCAGTTTTTGGCGCGCCTGGATGAAGGCGCTGGGGACGACAAACGGCCGGTCGCCGGGTAACAGGATATCGAGCTGGTTGGCCAGCTGGGCCATAGGGACATGACGAAACAAGGACATCCCGATAATGGCCCATAGCACCCGCTCCATGGGCATGCGCCGTCGGCGCAAGGAGACGGAGCCCGTCTCGGCCAAGCAAGCCTGCACCAGTTCAGGTGACAGCAGGTCAGACAGGGACTCAAACTTTCCGGGAGGACAGGCGTGAATGAAGTCGAGAGCTTGGTCGATACGCATAAAAAAATCCGAAACCCAACAAGGAGTTTCGGATTCTTACACAGCCTGAGGATCGGTCAATGGATCCTTAACTGATCGGCATTAGGCCCAGTGCCCGGTTTTTTTATGACCATCTTCCGCGGCTCATCTCCATCCGGCAGCTGGCCTGCGCACTCGTTCGGCATCCTTCACCAGAGCCTCGGTGCCGCTTCACGGCCGTTTTCCGCGTAGTAGAGCGACGGCAGAAACTGCGCCAGATAACTGAACTCGCTGTAGCAGTGGCGCATCAGGTTGAAACCTACCTCATCCGGCACCTCGTCAAACGGGTTGGCGCAGGCTTTGCCCAGCAGAAAACGACTGCGCAGCACACAGCCATAGGGGGTGTCCCGTGCCAGGTGCAGCATCTCGCCATCCAGCGGCGCCCCCTGCTCATCCAGCGCCACCTCGTCGCCAAAGCCGATACGGGCGCAGATGGCGGCAGAGAGAGCCTGCGTCTCCCGCGCCTCGTGTAGCGATTGCGGGGCGAACACCTCTTCGGCACCGTGGAACTTGAGGCGAGCTGCCACCGGCGGCAGCTCGGCAAGCCACTCCACCGCCTCTATGCTGGCTCCCACATAACGCTCACCTTTTTTCCAGTGATGATCCCAGCCCCGGTGCTCGACATGATCGTGGGGGTGCCACCACCTGATGTGCTGGGTCGTTTCGAAGAAGGTGAACCACCAATCCAGCATGCGCCCCTTGCAGCCGTGCAGATCGGTGCGGATGGCGACCGTCAGCAGGCCGTCGGTGCTGCGAGTCAGACCCATTTCCAGGCGCAGCGGCTGCGGCCTGAGCAACTCATTGATGTCATTGACGCCCCAGGGGGCAAACAACGGGGAAGTATCCATGATGAGACTCCAATAAATTACGAAACGAAATTCGTTTCCTAATTTAAGCTATGCCTGTATGCTGGGTCTGTCAATGCTTTACAGGAGCCAATCATGTCACAGCAAACCGATGAAGAGACACGCTCACGAGGCCGTCCGGTCACCCCGGAAGCCGACCTGCGCGCCGCCCTTGCCGAAGCGACGCTGACCTTGTTGCTCAAGGGGGGCTACAGCGCTGCGACCGTGGATGCGGTGGCCAAAGAGGCGGGGGTTGCCAAGAAGACCCTCTACCGCTTCGCCGCCAATCGCGACGAGCTGGTAGCGCAGGCGGTGCGCAGCTGGACCGATGCCTTCCAGCCGGCCTTCGAGCAGGATGCAACCCACCCCGAGGCACTGGGAGAGATGCTGGAGCAGGGCTTGCAGGCGATTGCAGATCAGGTGCTGAGCGCACCGGCGGTGGGCATGTTCCGGCTACTGCAACATGAATTCGCGGGGCGGGATACCCTGCTGGCGGCCTATCAGGAGAACGGCATTGCCCGCGGCAGAGCTACGCTGGCGGCGTGGCTGCAGCGCCAGCAGCAACTGGGCTGGCTGCACGAGCTGGACGCCGCCCAGACCAGCGATCTGCTGCTGGCGATGACCATGGCGGAGCCGCTGCGCCAGATGGCGCTCGGCTTGCTGGCGCCGGGCAGCGACATCCGCGCGCGCATCACCGCGGCCGTTGCGCTGGTGCTGCCCGGCTTGATGCGAGGGTAGGCGTCCTTCCTCAGCGTGCCACCTCCTGCCATTGAGCCAACAAGGGAGCAGGAACGTTGCCATAACGCAGCAGCGGGGTCTGGTGCCACTCCGCCAGCTTCTGGATGGCCTTGCCCAGATCCTGGGCCAGGCTCTGGGTCACCCTGATCCCGTCTTCCAGATAGAGGCTCTTGACCTCAAACACCCCCTCCTTGCGATGGGCCTTGGCGTCCATCCTGCCCACCAGCTTGCCGCGATGCAGCAACGGCAGCACGAAATAACCGTACTGGCGCTTGGGGGCCGGGGTATAGCACTCGATGCGATAGTCAAAGCCAAACAACTCGCTGGCCCGCTTGCGATCCCACACCAGCGGGTCAAAGGGCGAGAGCACGGCGGTGTGGCTCGCCTTGAGGGAGCCCGCCTGGGCCCGGACCAGTTCATCGGCCAGGGAGGCGTGAACGAAGGCTCCGTGCTGCCACCCCTCCACTCGTACCGGCAACAGCTCCCCCTCGTCCGCCAGCTGGTGGAGCAGGGCGTCGTATTTCCCCCGTTTAAGGCGATAGTAATCCGCCACCCAGCCGGTCTTGACCAGCCCCAGCGCCCGGCAACTGGCTCGCACCATGTCCCGCCGGGCGAGATCAGGACTCGGCAGATCCCGCTCGTCGTTCCACTCCGGCATGACCCGCTCGGCGAGATCGTAGACCCGCTGGAAATTGCGCCGTTCGCGCACCATCAGCTGGCCTGCGGTAAACAGCACCTCCAGGTGGCGCTTTTCGGGCTTCCAGTCCCACCAGCCGTTGCCCTTGTCCCCCTTGCGCTCGAAGTCTGCCGCCCGCACCGGGCCATCCTGGCGTATGCGCTCGACTATCTGCGCTATCTCGCCGCCGTGGGTCTTGAGCCACTGGGCGGAGAACTTCCAGCCCATGGCGGCGGGATCCAGCATGCGATGGCGCAGCAGCCGGTAATCTTCCCGGGGGACGAAACAGGCCTCATGAGCCCAGTATTCGAAGAGGTCACCATCGGCCAGCAGTTGTTCCAGCCAGCGCGGATCGTAGTGGCCGAGACGGCTGAACAGCACCAGATAGGGGCTGCGGGCCACCACGGAGATGGTGTCTATCTGCAGCAACGCCATGCGGCGAATGCAGGCGAGCAGGTCGGCGGGGGTTGCTCTGGCGCGTCGCGGGGTCAGCAGCCCCTGGGCCGCCAGTTGCAGGTGGCGAGCGTCTTGCAATGAGAGGTGGGGGATCGACATGGAGATAGGGGCATCCGTTCCTGGGTATCAGGCCACCAGCATGCCCAACTCATGGCCAAATGAAAACGCCCGGCTCAGGGTTTGGTGAACACCGCCACATCCGCATGAGGAAACTCGACCTCTGCCTGCCAGCGGACCGCCAGGGCACGGAACGAGGCCTCGGCGAAGAAGACGATGTGGGTGGGATCGTGGCGATAGCGCCAGGTCTTGAAGCGCTCGTCCCCCAGCACCCGCTGGGTCTGCAACACCAGTACCCCGCCGGGCTTGAGACAGCCCCAGAGCGTGTCCAGCACGGCGCGGGGGGTGGCGATGTGCTCTATCACCTCGGTGCTGGTGATGAAGTCATATTGCCTTGTCAGGCACTCTGGGTCGTCGGCATAGAACTTGTCGTAGCCCGCCATCTCGAAGCCCGCCTCCCGCCCCATGGCGATGAGGGCGGGCCCGGGGCCGCAGCCAAAATCGAGGCCGCTGGCAGGAGGCGACACCCGGGCCAGCACCTCGCCAAAGGCACGCATCAGAAAGGCCCGGTAGCGGGGATCGTCCACCCGGTTGTCGTGCCCGTCATAGACCGCCTTCTCGGCCCCCTCGTCCAGGTGGTCCGCCTCGTCCATCCAGACCAGCTCGCACGCCAGGCAGCGGTAATAGCCCTTGCCCGCCACCGGCAGGGCATGGTGCCGAGGGGAGAGACACAGGGGACAGTGAACAGGGGATGACATGGCAGCTCCTCGGGTGGCGACAGCGGGGCAGATTGCCTGCCACGCCCGCTGCTGGCAACTGTTTTGTCTGGAGCCCCCATCGACCCCCGTTCACCCCCCGCCAGTTTTTTTCGTCTTTTTTTGCGCCTTAAGGGTTTCTTAAGTTTGCCCTTTTACTCTCATCCCATCGCAAGAGAAGGAGCCAACCATGACCATCGAGATCCAAGCCCCCTACCGGTTGATCCTGGCCGAATCCCCGCAGCAGGTCATGGCGCTGCAAACCTATATCCAGGCCGCCTACACCCTCGAGTTCAACGCCCGCATTCCCCATTTCCTGCCTTGCCTGCTCGGGCTCTACCGGGCAGATGGCGTGCTGGTCGGTGCCTGCGGCCTTAACCAGGCCTGCCATGGCGAGCACGAGCAACCGCTCTATCTGGAGCAATATCTGGAGCAGCCTGTCGAGGCCGCCATCGAGACCCGTCTCGGGGTCCGTCCGGCCCGCCACCGCATCATCGAAGTGGGCAATCTTGCCTGCAGCGAACCGGGTCACGCCCGCCTGATGTTTGCCGCGCTGTGCCGTCTGCTGTGTGACAACGCCCTGGACTACGTGGTGTTCACCGGCACCGCCAAGCTGCGCAACAGCTTTACCCGCCTGCGTCTCAACCCGGTGAAGCTGGCACTCGCAGAGGCCCATCAGGTGGGAGAGGATGCCAGCGCCTGGGGCGAATACTACCGCTGCCAGCCCAAGGTGATGGCAGGCGACATCAACCAGGGGCGCGAGGTGCTCGCACAGAGCAGCCTGCTGCTCAACCTGCTGGGGCCCATGCCCCGCCTTTTTAACCATGCCGACATCGACAGGAGGTGCGCGCAATGACGCTGTTCGACACCATCGCCCACCATGCCAGCCAGACCCCGCTCCAGCCTGCACTGCTAGGCAGCCAGGGTGAGCTGGATTACCAGAGCCTGTGGCAGCAGATCCAGCAACTGGCTGGCGTGCTGCAAGGGGCCGGCATCCGCCGCCTGGCCCTGCAACTCGACAACGGCCTGCCCTGGGCGCTGATCGATCTCGCCTGCACCTGGGCCGGCATCGTGGTCATCCCGGTTCCCCACTTCTTCAGTCCGGCGCAGCAGACGTGGCTGCTTGAAAGCAGCGGAGCAGACGCCCTGGTCGGCCCGGAGCACCAGGGGTGGCAAGCCGCCTCACCCCTCGTGCTCATGGCAGGCAGGCCCGATGAGCAGGCCGTGCCCCTGTGGCGCCGCATCCCGGCCCGCCTCCCCGAGCTGCCAGCAGGCACCGCCAAGATCACCTATACCTCGGGCACCACGGGGCAACCCAAGGGCGTCTGCCTGTCGCTGGAACAGATGACGGCGGTCTGCGGATCCCTTGCCCTGCGGGTGGCCCCTGCCCGGGTTGAGAAGCACCTGACCCTGCTGCCCCTCACCACCTTGCTGGAGAACCTGACCGGCTTGTATGTACCGCTGCTGACCGGCGCCTGCAGCCGCATCCCCTCCCTGGGGGAACTCGGCTTCTCGGGCTCCAGCAAGCTGGATCCTGCGGCCCTGGCCCAGGCACTGCTGCGCTGGCCCAGCCACAGCCTGGTGCTGGTACCCGAGTTGCTGCGCCTGCTGCTGGCCCTGTGCCTCAATACCCCTGCCCTGGCGAAACAGCTCGGCACCCTGCGCTTCGTCGCCGTGGGCGGCGGCAAGGTCGCCCCCGAACTCATCGCTCACGCCCGTGCGGCGGGGCTGCCGGTCTTCGAGGGATACGGTCTCTCCGAATGCGGCTCCGTGGTCGCCCTGAACGGCCCCCACGGGGATCGTCCCGGCAGCGTCGGCCTGCCCCTGCCCCACTGCCAGGTGACGATCGCCGCAGACGGCGAAGTCATGGTCAGCGGCAGCGCCATGCTGGGCTACCTGGGGGAAGAGGGCGAGACGGGCAGCCAGATCGCCACAGGGGATCTGGGTCGGCTCGACGAGGAGGGCTACCTGCACATCACGGGGCGCAAGAAGAACGTGCAGATCACCGCCTTTGGCCGCAACTTCTCCCCGGAGTGGGTGGAAGCCCAGGCCCAGCTCTGCCCGGCCATCGCCCGCATCGTCATCTTCGGTGACGGTCAGCCCGCCAACGTGGCCCTTATCCAGCCGCTGCCGGGCAGCCAGTCCCAATTGCCAGAGCAGATTGCCCGGCTCAACCAGCAGTTGCCCGATTACGCCCGCATCCATCACTGGTTGCCGGTCGCCCTGGATCAGCTCCCTGGCCTCCTGACGGCCAACGGGCGCCCCCGTCGCAACGAGATTTATCACCATTTTTCCCGGCAGATCAGCCAATGCCTCACAGGAGAGACCTCATGAGCTTCTACCAGACCCTGCAACAAGCCACCGCCTGCGAGCGCGAACGCCTGTTCAACGCCCCCATCATCGAGGCCTGCCGCCGCGGCGACATCAGCCGTGACACCTACCTCGCCTTCCTGGCACAGGCCTACTACCACGTGCGCCACACGGTGCCTCTCCTGATGGCCACCGGCGGCAAGCTGGGGCAGGAGTACGAATGGGTGCGTGGCGCCATCAGGGAGTACATCGACGAGGAGTACGGCCATCAGGAGTGGATCCTGAACGACATCCGTGCCTGCGGCGGTGATGCCGAGGCGGTGCGCCACGGCCAGCCGGGCCTGCCCATCGAGTTGATGGTGGCCTTCCTCTACGACCAGATCCAGCGCGGCAACCCCATGGGCTTCTTCGGCATGGTGCAGGTGCTGGAAGGCACCAGCGTCGCCATCGCCCTGACCGTCGCCGACCAGCTCAAGAGCGGTCTGGGTCTGCCGCCCCAGGCCATGAGCTACCTGAGCTCCCACGGGGCCCTGGACCAGGAGCACCTCAAGTTCTTCGAATCCCTGATGAACCGGGTGGATGATGCCGCCGATCAGGCCGCCATCATTCACGCCGCCAAGGTGGTCTACCGCCTCTATGGCGACATGCTCTATCAGCTCACGGGATCCTGCCAATGAAGCTTGAAGGCAAACGCATACTGCTGACTGGCGCCAGTGGCGGCATTGGTGAAGCCCTGGCCCATGAACTGGCGGCCCAGGGTGCCCATCTGCTGCTGCACGGTCGTCGGGCCAGCGCCCTGGAGCGCCTGCGCCGGGAGCTGCCTCATCCGGATCGCCACCAGACGGTGACGGCCGATCTCGGCTCTCCTCATGAGCGGGCGCAGCTGCTGCAACACCCGGCCCTGGACGAGGGGCTGGACGTGCTCATCAACAGTGCGGGCTGCAACCAGTTCGCCTGGCTGGAGGATCAGAGCAGCGAGCAGGTGACACGCCAGTTGCTGCTCAACGTCGAGGCGCCCATCCAGCTCACCCGGGCCCTGCTGCCCCGGCTGCGCAAGCCCGCCATCATCATGAACATCGGCTCCAGCCTCGGGGCCATCGGTTTTGCCGGCTACAGCGTCTATTGCGCCAGCAAGTTCGCCATGCGCGGCTTCAGCGAGTCCCTGGGGCGGGAGCTGGAGGGAACCGGCATCAAGGTGCTGCACTTTGCCCCCCGTGCCACCCGCACCCACCTCAACTCCGAGGCAGCCTATGCCATGAATGCCGAGCTCGGCACCCGGACCGACAGCCCACAGGACGTGGCCGAGGAGGCCGTCATCGCCCTGTGCAACGAGACACGCCGCCGCTGGCTCGGCTGGCCGGAAAAGCTCTTTGTGCGGCTCAACGGCCTGCTGCCCGCCTTGGTGGACATGGCCCTGGCCAAGCAGCGCCCGATCATCGAGCGCCACGCCCGCCGCACTGCCTCCCCAGCCCCCGAGCACAGGAGCGATCCCGCCTGTGCGACAAACGAGAAGGAACATTGAGATGAAGCACACCACTTTCCGTCCCCGATTTGGTCACGGCCCCCTGTTGCTTACCCTGGGAGGCCTGCTGGCAAGCGGTCTGGCCCAGGCCGCCGATGCCCTGCCCACCATTCAGCAGGAGTGGGCCCACTGCCAGTACCAGCAGACCGGAAAAGCCAAGGAGAGCTGCCTGGAGAGCCTGAGTGCCAAGGCCGATGAGGCGAGCGCCAAGGAGGCATTTCGCACCGATCTGCTGATCTGGTCCGCCATCGTCAAGAGCACCTGGGCGGGGGCCAAGGGCGGCCTCGGCGCCCTGAGCCTGGTGAAGGAGGCCAAGGCCAAGCTCGAGATCGCCATCAAGCAGGATCCCAAGGCGCTGGAAGGCTCGGCCTACACCAGCCTGGGCTCCCTCTACTACCAGGTGCCGGGCTGGCCGGTGGGCTTTGGAGACGACGAGAAGGCGGAGAAGCTGCTCAAGCAGGCGCTGGCCATCAATCCCACCGGCATCGACCCCAACTTCTTCTACGGCGACTTCCTGCTAGATCAGGGTGACAAGGCACAGGCGAAGGTCTATCTGGACAAGGCCCTGGCCGCCCCGGCGCGCCCTGGCCGCGAGGTGGCGGACGAGGGCCGCAGAATGGAAATTCGCGAGCGTCTCGCCAAGCTGTAAACACAAGCAGCACAGTGTGCTATTTCAACTCTGCCCACCAGCTTGCATACTGGTGGGCAGTGTCGTTTGAGGGAGAGAACAATGCGGATCCTGTTGGTGGAAGATGATGTGATGCTGGGAGACGGCATGGTTGATGCCCTGCGCAGCAGCGGCTACACGGTGGACTGGCTCCAGCAGGGGATGCCGGCCCTCTCGGCGCTCAAGAGCGAGGAATTTGCCGCCCTTGTCCTGGATCTCAACCTGCCGGACATCGACGGCATCAGCCTGCTGCGCAAGTTGCGCCGGGAGGGGCAGACCCTGCCCGTGCTCATCCTGACCGCCCGTGATGCCCTGGACGACCGGGTGCTGGGGCTGGATGCAGGCTCCGACGACTACATGGTCAAACCCTTCGCCCTGCAGGAGCTCAACGCCCGGCTGCGCGCCCTGGTGCGGCGCAGCAAGGGGCAGGCCCAGGCGGTGCTGGAGTACGGGGAGCTGCAGCTCTTCCCCGCGTCACAGCAGGTCACCTATCGGGGCGAGCCGGTCAAGCTCACCCCCCACGAGTACAAGCTGTTGCAGGAGCTCATCACCCAGAGCGGCCGGGTATTGAGCCGGGATCAACTGCAACAGAGCCTCTACGGCTGGGACGAGGGGGCAGAGAGCAACGCGGTGGAGGTGCACATTCACCATCTGCGCAAGAAGTTCTTCCCCGAGCTCATCCGCAACATTCGCGGCGTCGGTTACATCGTGCCCCAGCTCGACGTCCAGGGCGCAAGAGGAGCCTCCGCCCCATGAGCCGTGTCCGTTCCATCCGCCGTTTCCTGCTCTCCGGCATCCTGGCCCTGGTCAGCCTCAGCCTCGCCATCAGCGGCCTTATCGGCTACCTGCAGGCCAACCACGAAATGGAAGAGCTGTTTGATGCCCGTCTCGCCCAGTCCGCCCGCATCACCAACCAGTTGCTCAGCCGCTATCTCAAGCAGAGCGGCGAGCTGCCGCGCAACGGCACCGTGTACCAGGAGTGGGTGCAGGCCGTCCCCGAGACGCCCCACATCGAGAAGGGCGGCTTCTTCCAGTTCGGCCAGGACAACGAATTCACCCCCTATGGCCATGAATTCGAACACAACCTCTACTTCCAGTTGCTGAGCGAGCAGGGCGCCGTGCTGCTGCGCTCGCCCAATGCCCCGGCCCAACCGTTGACCACCCTGGAGCGGGGCTTCAACAGCGAGACCAAGGATCATCACGAGTGGCGCACCTTTACCCTCTACAACGAAGGTGAACAGACCTGGCTCATCGTGGCGGAGCGGGATGACGAACGCAGCGAGCTGGCCAGCAAGATGGCCACCCTCACCATGCTGCCCCTCTTCATCACCCTGCCCTTCCTGCTCGGTCTGCTGTGGTGGCTGATCACCCGGGGGCTGTCACCGCTGCACCAGCTGGCGCAAGCCATCGGCGAGCGTCATCCCGCCAACCTGAGCCCCCTCAATCTTGCCATCAAGGCCGAGGAGCTGACGCCGCTGGTGGGGGAGATCAACCGGCTGATGCACGCCCTCGCTGACACCCTGGATCGGGAGAAACAGTTCACCAACGAGGCCGCCCACGAGCTGCGCACGCCCCTCGCGGTGCTGCGCATCCACAGCGAGAACGCCATGACGGCCGAGGATGATCAGAGCCGGGAGCAGGCCCTGCGCAAGATGCTCTTGGCCCTCGATCGCAGCGATCGGCTGATCCGCCAGTTGCTGACCCAGGCCCGCATCGACAACCAGCAGAGCCCGGCCCTCACCGCCCTCCCCCTCTTCCCCCTGTTGCAGGGCACCCTGGCGACCCTGGCCCCCATCGCCCTGAAAAAGGACCAGCAGCTGTCCCTGGAGGGCGCCGAACAGGTGCAGGTAATGGGACAGGCAATGTTGCTGGAGCTGATGTTCGGCAACCTCATCGACAATGCGCTGCGCTACACCCAGGTGGGCGGCGAGGTCGCCGTGGTGGTGAGCCAGGTGGGCAACCGGATCCGGGTGGATGTGCGGGACAACGGCCCCGGCATCCCCACCGCCGCCCTCTCCCGGCTGTGCGAGCGCTTCTTCCGGGTCAATCCCCAGCAGGGGGATGGCGTGGGCCTTGGCATGGCCATCGTCTCGCGCATCGCCCAGCTTCACGGAGCGGATCTCGACATCCACAACCGGCCCGAAGGGGGGCTCGAAGTGAGCGTGCTGCTGCCCGCCTCGCGCCAGGCATGAGGGGTCAGCCTTTGCACACGCCATGAAAAACGGGGGCCAGGCCCCCGTTTTTCATGGCTGCACCACCCTAGTCGCAGGTGGGCTGTACCGTGAAGGTCCGGCTCGAATCCACCGGTCCCAGCTCCGCCAGCAGACGGCGCCCCAGCAGCACCGGGTAGATCATCTTGCTGCGATCCCGCAGGGTGAACCACTCCTTGTAGACCTGGTCCCCGACGCAGACGGACATGGTCACCGTCGGGCGCTGCTCCATGCCGCCCGCCCCGCGCACCGTCACGCTGCGCTCCACAGGTCGCTCCACGCTCCGGCGCACCACCTTGTCGGTATTGGCATCGGTCAGCACCAGGTTGAAGCTCACCCAGGGCTTGCCATCCTTCTTGAAATGCTTCAGGTCGCGGGCATCCAGCGACGAAGTGAGGGCACCGGTATCGAGCTTCATCTTGACCGCCACCCCGTAGGGCATCAGCACCCCCTTCTCGATCCAGCCATAGCTGGTCTGGGCCGCCATCGCGCTGCCGCACAGCGCCCACATCA
This sequence comes from Aeromonas sp. R5-1, assembly GCF_040908265.1. NCBI lineage: Bacteria > Pseudomonadati > Pseudomonadota > Gammaproteobacteria > Aeromonadales > Aeromonadaceae > Aeromonas > Aeromonas sp. R5-1. The sequence goes on along the minus strand of NZ_JBFODJ010000078.1, from coordinate 4,823 downwards.
TGGCCGCCGCCACCATTCTCTTGCCCATCTTGCTCTCTTGCCTTGTCAGTCTTGCGCCCAGATGTATCACAGCCAACTGCCGGGTCAACCGGATTCTGGCGCGCAGGGGAGCGGGCTCTGGACGCGGTACCAACAGACGACAATCCATGCCGGGTACGGCGCGTGAGTGGGGAATGAAGCAGGAAAACGAGGGGAGAACAGGGTGCGGGATGACGCTGGCGGCCATCCTCAGGTTGTGACGCCAAAGGCTACCACAGCGGTGCGTGAATTATCAGTCTTGTTCTGACGGGATTTTTGCCTACACTGCTGTAAACCGGAGGGCCTGAAAACCACCGGTTTTTTTGCGCCTGCCGAAAAGTTGCCACTGCAAAGTGACCTCTCACACAAGGCTCAATAAGGAATTCGCAATGCGTATCGAAGAAGACTTGAAGCTCGGTTTCAAGGATGTCCTGTTTCGCCCCAAGCGCTCTACTCTCAAGAGCCGTTCCCAAGTCAGCCTGACCCGCCAGTTCACCTTCAAGCACACCCAGACCCGATGGCAGGGCGTGCCCGTCATCGCCGCCAACATGGATACCGTCGGCAGCTTCGCCATGGCGCGTACCCTGGCCAGCTTCGAGATGATGACGGCGGTGCACAAGCACTACAGCCTTGCGCAGTGGCAAACCTTCGTCAATGAGACCGACCCGGCCCTGCTGGGCCACGTAATGGTCTCTACCGGCACCTCGGAGGAGGACTTCACCAAGACCCGCCAGATCCTCGCGATGTCCAGCGCCCTGCGCTTCATCTGCGTGGACGTGGCCAACGGCTACTCCCAGCACTTCGTCGAGTTTTTGCGCAAAATTCGTGACGCCTGCCCCAACCACGTCATCCTGGCGGGCAACGTGGTGACCGGCGAGATGGTGGAGGAGCTGATCCTCTCCGGCGCCGACATCGTCAAGGTGGGCATAGGCCCGGGCTCGGTCTGCACCACCCGGGTCAAGACCGGGGTCGGCTACCCGCAGCTCTCCGCCATCATCGAGTGTGCCGATGCGGCCCACGGCCTGGGTGGCCAGATCGTCGGTGACGGCGGCTGCACCTGCCCGGGGGATGTGGCCAAGGCGTTTGGCGGCGGTGCCGACTTCGTGATGCTGGGGGGCATGCTGGCCGCTCACGAAGAGTGCGGCGGTGAAATCGTCGAGGTCGATGGCGAGCCCTTCATGAAGTTCTACGGCATGAGCTCGGCCAGCGCCATGGACAAGCACGCCGGCGGTGTCGCCGAGTATCGCGCCTCCGAAGGCAAAACCGTGCTGCTGCCCTACCGCGGCCCGGTGGAGAACACGGTGCGCGACATCCTGGGCGGGGTGCGCTCCACCTGCACCTATGTGGGTGCCAGCCAGCTGAAAGAGCTCACCAAACGCACCACCTTCATCCGGGTGCGCGAGCAGGAGAACAACGTCTACGGCAAGGAGTAACCTGCCACAGACCCCGTCACGCGCTGACGGTTAGAAGCCGACCAACCGGTGTGCTACCCTGCGCACCGGTTTTTTTGCATCTGGGATCCCGCGCCATGACAAGCCCTCTCCCCCCCTTCGACTGGGACATCTTCTGCTGCGTCGTCGACAACTTCGGTGACATCGGCGTCACCTGGCGACTCGCCCGCCAGCTCAAACAGGAAGGCGCGCTCCCGGCGCAGAAGAGTGAGCTGCAGGTGCGGCTCTGGGTGGACGATCTGGCTAGCTTCGCCCGCATCTGCCCGGCGCTCGACCCCGCACAGGACGGTCAGTGGGTCGATGGCATCTATGTCCAGCACTGGCACGAGCGCCTCCCCGCCGACATGACACCGGCCAGGGTGGTCATCGAGGCGTTTGCCTGCGAGCTGCCCGCCCTCTTTATCGAACGCATGGCCGAGCAGACCCCCCCCCCCTGCTGGATCAACCTCGAATACCTCTCGGCCGAGAGCTGGGTCGAGGATTGCCATGGCCTCGCCTCGCCCCAGCAGGTCGGCAGCCGGCGCCTCGACAAGTACTTCTTCTTCCCGGGTTTCACGCAGAAAACGGGCGGCCTCTTGTGCGAGCACGGCCTCATCGTCGAGCGCGAGCGCTGGCAACAGGATGAAGCGGGACTGGCCGCCTACTGGGCCAGCCTCGGCCTGCCGCCCCAACGAGAAGACGAGCTGCGGGTCAGCCTCTTTACCTACGAGAGCGAGGCGCTCAGGAGCCTGGTCGAGGGCTGGCGCCAGAGCGTCACCCCCGTCACCCTGCTGCTGCCGCTGGGGCGCTCCCTCGACGACGTGCTCATCGGCGCAGGGCTGGCAGAGGCCATTCCCGGTGCCCGGGCCGGAGATCTGCTCCAGGCGGGCAACCTCACCATCAAGCTGCTGCCGATGACCGATCAGAGGGGCTACGATCGCCTGCTGTGGAGCTGCGATCTCAACCTGGTGCGCGGGGAGGACTCCTTCGTGCGGGCCCAGTGGGCGGGGCGCCCCTTCCTCTGGCACATCTACAAGCAGGAAGAGGATGCCCACATGGTCAAGCTGGACGGTTTTCTCGACCACTACCTCTCCCCCTTGCCAGCGCCGGCCGGTCAGTGGCTGCGCCGCTTCAACCATGCCCTCAACCGGGGGGAGCATACGGGTGAACTCTGGGCACAATGGCCGCAATACGCGGCCATATGGCAGCAACATGGGCGCACCTGGCCACAGAGGCTGCTGGCGGACGGGGATCTCGTCACGAGGTTGGTGAAATTTTTAGAAAGCCGTATATAATCTGGCAGTTTTTATCCGTCCGTTTCACGAACAGGAATTTTTTACATGAAAACCGCACAGGAAATCCGCGCTGGTAACGTAGTCATGATCGGCACCGAGCCGATGGTGGTCCAGAAGGCTGAATTCAACAAATCCGGCCGTAACTCCGCCGTGGTCAAGATGAAGCTGAAGGGTCTGCTGAACGGCAGCGCCACCGAGACCGTCTTCAAGGCCGACGACAAGCTGGAAGTCGTTCAGCTGGAGCGTAAAGAGTGCACCTACTCCTACTACTCCGACCCGCTGTATGTCTTCATGGACACCGAGTACAACCAGTACGATGTCGAGAAAGACAACCTGGGTGATGCCCTGAACTACCTGGTAGACGGCATGGAAGACCTCTGCGAAGTGACTTTCTACAACGAGAAAGCCATCTCCGTAGAACTGCCGACCACCATCGTGCGTGAAGTCGAGTACACCGAGCCGGCCGCCCGTGGCGACACCTCCGGTAAAGTGACCAAGCCTGCCCGCCTGAAGGGCACCTCCTACGAGCTGGCCGTTGCCGCCTTCGTGGAGATCGGTGACAAGATCGAAATCGACACCCGTACCGGTGAATTCAAGCGTCGCGTCAACTAAGTTGACCCCTTGATGTGATTGCAAAAAAAGCGAGCCAAGGCTTAATGCCGATCAGTTAAGGATCCATTGACCGATCCTCAGGCTGTGTAAGAATCCGAAACTCCTTGTTGGGTTTCGGATTTTTTTATGCGTATCGACCAAGCTCTCGACTTCATTCACGCCTGTCCTCCCGGAAAGTTTGAGTCCCTGTCTGACCTGCTGTCACCTGAACTGGTGCAGGCTTGCTTGGCCGAGACGGGCTCCGTCTCCTTGCGCCGACGGCGCATGCCCATGGAGCGGGTGCTATGGGCCATTATCGGGATGTCCTTGTTTCGTCATGTCCCTATGGCCCAGCTGGCCAACCAGCTCGATATCCTGTTACCCGGCGACCGGCCGTTTGTCGTCCCCAGCGCCTTCATCCAGGCGCGCCAAAAACTGGCTGACCAAGCCGTTCGACAGGTGTTCCAGCAGACCGCCACACTCTGGCATCAGCAGTGTCAGCACCCCACCTGGGCCGGCTTGCAGCTGCTGGCCGTGGACGGGGTGGTCTGGCGCACGCCCGATACTCCGGACAATGCCGGCGCCTTTGCCAAGTCGAAAACCGTCCAGGGGGAGACGCAATATCCCCAGGTCCGCATGTTGTGTCAGATGGAGCTGACCAGTCATCTGCTGACCCAGACAGTGATGGACTCCTGTGCGGTAAACGAGATGGTGTTGGCAGAGCAACTGATTGAAAAAACACCCGATAATAGCCTGACCCTGTTCGATAAGGGCTTCTACTCACTGGGGTTACTCCATGCCTGGCAACGCCAGGGCGTAGCGCGTCACTGGCTTATTCCGCTGAAAAAGGGGGCTCAATACGAGGTCATCCGCAAGCTGGGGCGGCAGGATGTGCTGGTACGCCTCAGTGCCAGTCCGCAGGCCAAGAAGAAGTGGAGCGAGTTGCCGGAGCAGTTCGAAGCCCGGCTGCTGACCCGGACGGTAAACGGCAAGGAGCGGCAGGTGCTGACCTCGCTCACCGACCCGCTGCGCTTCCCGGCCAGCGAGTTGATGGAGCTATACCAGAATCGCTGGGAAATCGAGCTGGGCTATCGGGAGATGAAACATAGCCTGCAACAGCACCGGCTGACGCTGCGCAGCAAGAAACCCGATGGAGTAAGGCAGGAGCTATGGGGCTTGGTATTGGCCTATAACCTACTGAGATATCAGATGGTTAGGATGGCGGCGAGCTTAAAGGGCTATACGGCCAGCCAGTTGAGCTTTCACATGGCATCGGTGTATCTGCTGCATGAACTCAGTTGCCTGCCGTTTGTGTCACCGGGCATGGTTCCAGGGCGTGTCGCTGAGTTGGACAAACAGGCAGAGCAGTTCAAGTTACCCGCCCGCCGAGAACGAAGTTACCCAAGGTGCATCAAAGCCAAACCACAGAAGTATGCGACGAGAAAACCTAGTAAAAACAATGCCAGTCAGGCTTAACTGACTGGCATTA
>NZ_JBFODJ010000077.1:0-64634 GCF_040908265.1 Aeromonas sp. R5-1 | reverse complement strand
CTAAACAAAACAAGCCACACCCAAAGGACTGAGTTGATGCCTATCCTACCACCTCTGCCACGACCACAACGGCGCCGCATTCACAAAATCATCCATGCCACCCGTGATAAAGGACATGCTCGTCGCTTGATGGCCATCTTGCTGTTACATGAAGGACGCACGATCACCGATGTTCATCACCTTACCGGCGCTGCGCGCTCGACCATCGGTCGTTGGCTTCGGTGGTATCGAGATGAAGGCATAGATGCGCTAGAAGCCTTACCGGCTGGCCGTGCCCCAGTCTTACCTATCGCCAAGATTGTCACCTTACTGGTGCTGCTCATGCAGTTTTCTCCGCAAGATTTTGGTTATCAGCGCAGCCGTTGGTGTACTGAACTATTGGCTATAAAAATCAATCGGTTAACAGGGCTCAATGTGGCAGCCTCCACGCTCCGCCGATGGTTACCTCGTATGGGCATTGTCTGGCGCAGGCCCGTGCCGACCTTGCGGATAAAAGACCCAGCCTATCAGGAAAAAATGGCGAATATCGACGCCGCGCTGGCCCGCTGTGATGCCGATAATCCGGTGTTTTATGAGGATGAAGTCGATATAGACCTCAATCCCAAATTAGGAGCCGACTGGATGTTCAGAGCGCAGCAAAAGCGGGTTGTCACACCGGGGCAGAATGCCAAGCATTATCTGGCAGGCGTTCTCCACGCAGGCAACGGAAGGGTACTTTACGTCAGCGGGATCAAGAAAAACTCATCGCTGTTTATTGCCATGCTGGAAAAGCTGCGCCACCACTACCGACGAGCCAAAACCATCACGTTGATCCTCGATAACTACATCATTCACAAAAGCAAACAGACCGAGCGATGGTTGAAGAAGAATCCCAAGTTCTGCCTGGTGTTCCAGCCAGTTTACAGCCCTTGGGTTAATCACATAGAACGGCTATGGCACAAGTTACATGAAACCATCACGCGCAATCATCAATGCAGAGGGATGGCAAACCTGCTGGCCCGAGTGAAACACTTCATGGATACCGTGTCTCCTTTCCCGGGGAATGGCTATGGCACAGCGAAGGTGTAGCACTATTGGGATCAGTTATTTAGCATTCGGTTTATTTGTTTGCCACCAATCGGTGTCTGCCTCATCCGCACGTTGTCCGGCATCGTGCGGATATATCGCAGAAGAGCGGTGTCAAACAGACCATAAATAGAGGGGATAAATTAATAGGCGGTGGGCGTCATGCATCAGCATGAAAAAGAGACGGGCCGCTCAGGCGTACAGATGAGGATCCACCGCCGCTATTTCATTCTGTCACAGCAGGTATCCATGATCGTTTCTCACAAGGGACGAAGATACACGGGCTGTATGAGTCCTCAGTGCGTATAAGTGGCGAGGTGGCGTGGAAGATGATGCGCCACCTTTATTGGGCACATGATGGTCATGGCTATTCCAGACGAGGCTCTCCAATTAACCGGAGTAACCTGCGCAATTGGGTTTTACTGCGACATCATCTGAACCCTGAAAATAATAATGCCGCCCTGCAGGCGGCATTATCGAGAATCGGATCCGGCGATCAGATCAGGAAATCGTTCAGATCCTTGCCAAGCGCAACTTGCTCGGCGATGGCCTTGGGCATACGACCCTGACCGGTCCAGGTCTTCTCCTGACCGTCTTCCTGATACTTGTATTTCGCAGGACGGGGAGCACGCTTGCTCTTGGTGGTGCCCGCCGCAGCCGGAGCCGCCACGCTGCCGATCAGCTCACGGGGATCGATACCAGCCTGTTGCAGCATTTCGGTGAATTCATTCAGTTTGCGCTGACGCTCTTCCTGTTCGGCGCGTTCCTGTTCAACGGACTCGGCACGCTCGTTATATACCAGGTCAAACTTTTCTTTCGCTTCTTGCAGTTGCTCAAACGGCAGTTCACGAATGGCAGCGCGCAAGCTGCGAATGTTCAGCAGAACCTTCAGAAACTCGTTCATTACTTCCTCACAGAATTATTTTTGTATGTCACAGGGATAACACGATTTGAGAATAGCATGCCCATTGGATAACAACATAATGTTTTTATACCATCCGGCAGAGCACTGACACCATATGGACATTATTCACCGTGGTTAATTCCCTGCCTGATACTTATTGGGAATACCCTCACGGACTTTATTTTCTATTTTCCCCGGTTAATCTCTGGTTCACCTCATCCGTTGCACACGGTGTTATCTCTTACCCGCGTCGTTCTGCGCCAGGTCATTTAGCAGCCGTGCCGACCCCTATTGTACAAATAGTGCGCTCATGGCCATGACCTTCGCGGACAATAAACCAGGTCCCGTTTCAGGATGCCCCTTGCGCCTGATCCTGTATCCAGCGGATGAATACCTGGATCTTGGGACACTGGCGATGAGGGAGGGTCGCCAGGTAATAACGCGGCTCGCAGCGCACCGCCATGTCCGGGAAGGGCATCACCAGCGCACCGCTCGCCAGCGCCTGGCTTGCCAGTTGCCTGCGCCCCATGGCGACACCGGCGTGGTGGGTGGCGGCAAGGATCGCCAGATCCGCTCGATCAAATCCCATGTGTGACGAGCAGGCCTCCAGGGAGAGATGCCAGTGGCTCCCCCAGGTGCGCCACTCGTCGCTGTCGGTGTCCAGGCCCCAGGCTTGCCTGTCATGGAGCAGGCGACACCGATGCAGATTCCCCACCGCCCCCATCAGACCGTGGTCGCTGGCGTATTGAGGGCTGCACACCGGCACCATGAATTCATCCATCAGGGGGTGGATGGCCAGGCCCGTCGGGGTTCTGGCATCGAAGTTGAGGGTCAGATCGATGCCGTAGCCGTGCAGGTTTATATGCTCGTTGCCCGTCAGCAGGTTGAGCTCGATGTGAGGATGCAGACGGGAAAAATCGGCGAGCCTTGGCACCAGCCAGTACTGGGCGATGGAGGGGCGCGAGTGCAGCGTCAGGGAGCCCGACAGCGCCTGCTCCCTGATTTCCAGCACCTCCTGATTGATGAACTCCAGGGAGGAGGTGAGGGCCCAGAAAATGCGCTGCCCCTCCGTGGTCAAGGCCACCTTGCGGTGAAAGCGCTGGAACAGCAAAAAACCGAGCTCCTCTTCCAAGGCCGAGATGCGGTGGCTCACCGCGCTTGGGCTCAAGGAGAGCTCGTCGGCGGCGAGCGCAAAGGAGCCGTGGCGGGCCGCCGCCTCGAAGGTGTGGAGCCTGGCGAGCTGATGACTGCTGAGCAGCTTGCTCCTCACCCCTGGGTGCTCATCACGTTGCATGGTTGGGCCTCCCTCTCTTTTATCTGGCGGATGATACCAGAAGGGCGAGGTTTGCATTCACCAGGAAGACTCAACTCACCCGTATTCGAAGAGACAGCAGGGTAGATGACCATTTGCATCAACTGGGCTGATCCAAGCCACGCGTTTTATCATTTGTCACGGCAACGCTGGTGCCATTCAATGGGATGATTCCGTCACCACCCCGCGAGGCTTTCATGACACACATCGACATTGCCGGGCTCATCGCCCGCTTTCCCCTGCTCGAACCGCTGATCGCCCTCACCCCTGTGACCTGGTTCAATCCGGGGGCTACCTCCCTCGCGGAAGGATTGCCCCATGTGGGGCTCACCCGGCACGATGTGGCCTCCGCCTCCGCCCGGCTCGCCCGCTTCGCCCCCTACCTGTGCGAGGCCTTCCCCGAAACCCGTGCCAGCCACGGCATCATCGAGTCCGAGATCGCCGCCATCCCGACCCTGCAGGGGACCCTCAATGGGCGCTACGGCGTCGAACTCACCGGCAGGTTGCTGCTCAAACAAGACAGCCATCTGCCCATCTCCGGCTCCATCAAGGCGCGCGGCGGCATCCACGAGGTGCTGGCCCATGCCGAACACCTGGCCATCCAGGCTGGGCTGCTGCGCGAGACGGATGACTATCGCACGCTGTTCTCGGACGAGTTCCGCCACTTCTTCAGCCAGTACAGCATCGCGGTGGGGTCGACCGGCAACCTCGGCCTCTCCATCGGCATCATGAGCGCCCGCCTCGGCTTTCGCGTCACCGTCCACATGTCCGCCGATGCGCGGGAGTGGAAGAAGAAAAAGTTGCGCCAACATGGCGCCATCGTCGTGGAATACGCCGAGGATTACGGGGTGGCGGTGGAGCAGGGACGCAAGGAGGCCGAACGCGATCCCGCCTGCTTCTTCATCGATGACGAGCACTCTCGCACCCTGTTCCTCGGCTATGCGGTGGCGGGCGAGCGGGTGAAAAAGCAGTTCGACGAGATGGGCATCAGGGTGGACGCCGACCATCCGCTCTTCGTCTACCTGCCTTGCGGCGTCGGCGGCGGCCCGGGCGGGGTGGCCTTTGGCCTCAAGCTGGCGTTCGGGGACAACGTGCACTGCTTCTTCGCCGAGCCCACCCACTCCCCCTGCATGCTGCTCGGGGTCTACACCGGGTTGCACGATGCCATTGCGGTGCAAGACCTTGGCATCGACAACCTCACCGCCGCCGACGGCCTCGCGGTGGGACGCGCCTCCGGTTTTGTCGGCCGCGCCATGGAGCGGCTGCTTGCGGGCTTCTACACCCTGAGGGATCAGGAGATGTACGACCTGCTGGGGCTCCTGGCCCGGGATGAAGAGATCCGGCTCGAGCCCTCGGCACTGGCGGGCATGGCTGGCCCCTGGCGAGTGGCCGCCAACCTTGAGTGGCAGAGTGGGCAAGGACTGGATGCAGCCAAGATGGCCGGGGCCACCCACCTGGTGTGGGCCACCGGCGGCGGCATGGTGCCCGCCGAGGAGATGGAAAAATACCTGGCCTGCGCCCGGATCTGATCTTTTTTTCGCCCCCGTGACCCGCCGACCTGGCGGGTTTTTCTGCTGCGAGATCAGCAAGATGGCGCCTCAGCCCTCGCCACCATGACAAAGACGGCCAGACTGCTGGACAGCCTGATTTGTCATCCAGCCCCACCGACTGGTTATTTTGTGATACGATAGAGACCGTTTTTTGACATCTGCGCCCCGTTGTCCCCTTTTTCCGGTGAGATAACCACCGGTTCCGGCGACCAACACCTGCCGGGCGCAGCACAACATGTGCCCAGTTCGAATCGCTCCTGCGCGACCTTGACGCCAGGAGCACTCCCCTCTGGGCACCTTAGATAAGGAGATCGGGCGATGAAACAATATCAAAGCTGGTTGGGACAATATCTGATGAGCCGCCGTGACGGAGACCACGCCATGGCATCCGAGCTCGCCAGCTCCATCTGCGAATTCTGGCAGGCCCGTGGAGATGAGGCCGAGACCAGCAAATGGCAGCAGATCTACGAGCAGCACGTGGAAAAAACCACCTGACGACCTGCTCTCCTCCATAAAAAAACCGGCGCTCATGGCGCCGGTTTTTCATTTCAACGACCCGGATCACATCTGGTCGATCATGTCCTGGGCGAACTGGGAGCAGGAACGCAGGGTGGCCCCTTCCATCAGACGCTCGAAGTCATAGGTGACGGTCTTGTTGGCGATGGCCGCTTCCATCCCCTTGACGATGAGGTCAGCCGCCTCGGTCCAGCCCAGGTGGCGCAGCATCATCTCGGCAGAGAGGATGAGGGAGCCCGGGTTGACCTTGTCCTGACCAGCGTATTTCGGCGCGGTGCCGTGGGTGGCTTCGAACAGGGCGACGCCATCGCCGATGTTGGCGCCCGGCGCGATGCCGATGCCGCCGACCTGGGCCGCCAGCGCGTCGGAGATGTAGTCGCCGTTGAGGTTCATACAGGCAATGACGTCATACTCGGCCGGACGCAGCAGGATCTGTTGCAGGAAGGCATCGGCGATGACGTCCTTGACCACGATGGTCTTGCCGGTCTTCGGGTTCTTGAAGGAGCACCAGGGGCCGCCGTCGATGAGCTGGGCATCGTACTCTTTCTGGGCCAGGGCATAGCCCCAATCCTTGAAGGCACCCTCGGTGAACTTCATGATGTTGCCCTTGTGCACCAGGGTCACGGAGTCGCGATCGTTGTCGATGGCGTACTCGATGGCGGCACGGACCAGACGCTCGGTACCGGCCTTGGACATGGGCTTGATGCCGATACCGCAGGACTCGGGGAAGCGAATTTTCTTCACGCCCATCTCGTTTTGCAGGAAAGCGATCACCTTCTTGGCTTCATCGCTGTCTGCCTTCCACTCGATGCCGGCGTAGATGTCTTCGGCGTTCTCGCGGAAGATCACCATGTCGGTCAGCTCGGGGTGCTTGACCGGGCTCGGGGTCCCTTCGTAGTAACGGACCGGGCGCAGGCAGACGTAGAGATCCAGCTCCTGGCGCAGGGCCACGTTGAGGGAGCGAATACCGCCGCCGACCGGGGTGGTCAGCGGGCCCTTGATGGCCACGCAGTATTCACGAATGAAATCCAGGGTTTCGGCCGGCAGCCAGGCACCTTCGCCATAGACATGAGTCGATTTCTCGCCGGTATAGATCTCCATCCAGGCGATCTTGCGCTCGCCTTTGTAGGCTTTCTCAACCGCAGCATTCACCACATTCAACATGGCCGGGGTCACGTCCACACCGATACCATCCCCTTCGATAAACGGAATGATGGGGTTGTGGGGAACCTGCAGCTTGCCGCTGGCATCGACTGTGATTTTCTGGCCCTGGGTCGGGATAACTACTTTGCTTTCCATCGGCATCTCCTAACTTCCGTTTGTTATCAATCTGATCGTTGCGCGCGGCCATCTTAAGCCCATCCATTTGCATAATCAAATAGCGGGCGTGCATGTCAGACCATAGTCGGGGAGTGGATCACAGTGCGCCTGAGGATCCCCTCCTCCCTCGCCGCCCTCAGGTCCTGACGAGGCGCAGGCCCCGTCCATCCGGGCCTCTTCCTCTCTTGATGACAGCCTCTCCATGCCCTCGCCGCCCCGAAGGCGCCACTCCCCCAAATCCCGTTCGCCTTTACATCGTCGTAACCCCTTTGGCGAGGCAAGGCGCGCCGGGGGACAGGCTGCCGGATCCGGACTAGGCTCTTTGCCAGTGATCGGGGCGCCCGGGGCGTGGCCGGTCATGAAGAGAGCACGACAACAAGGAGAACACCATGTTTATCGTCACCAACCGGATGGTCAACGAGCAGGGCAAGACCCCCAGCGAGATCTTTGGCGAAAAACCCGCAGAGGGCCCCAACGAACTGCGCCTCGCCGAGGCCCGGCGTCAGGGCAAGCAGTGGCAGCTGGACCTGCTGCCGGATCAGATCACCGCCGAGATGGCCGCCAGCGTCGGCCTTGACCCCGACCTCCCCCACCCGGCCAGCGCCTATGTGGCGCGCAAGCTGCTGGAGCGCTGCGCCGGGACCGGCAGCACGGCCAAGCAGAAGCTCAAGACTGGCAAACACCTGCTGCTGTTCGTACACGGCTTCAACAACGATCTTGACGATGTGCTGGAGCGAGCCGCGGGGCTCGAGGCCCGTTACGGCGTCGAGGTGCTCTGCTTCAGCTGGCCCGCCAATGGCGGCGGCGCCCGGGGCGTGCTGAGCTACAAGAGCGACAAGCGCGATGCCCTGGCCTCGGCCGGGGCCCTTGACCGGGTGCTGGAGAAGATGAAGGGGCTGCTCTACGAGTTCAACGGCCAGTATGTGACGCAACTGGAAGAGAAAGCCCAGAAGAAGTTCGCCGACAACGGCGAGGCCTGGGATCGCTACTTTGCCAAGGAGGTGAACAAGCGCTGCCCCTTCACCATCAACCTGCTGCTGCACAGCATGGGCAACTACCTGTTCAAGCACCTGCTGGGCAGCACCACCTACCACGCCAACCAGCTGCTGTTCGACAACATCATCATGGCCGCCGCCGACACCAACAACGAGCTTCACGCCCAGTGGGTCGATCGCATCCAGTGTCGCAACCGCCTCTACATCACCATCAATGAGCGCGATGGTGCCCTGATGGCATCGCGCATGAAGATGGGGGAGCAGAAAAAGGCGAGGCTCGGCCACTACACCCGGCGGCTGGATGCCAGAACGGCCACCTACGTGGACGTGACCAATCAGCCCCATGTGGGGGACTCTCACGCCTACTTCGAAGGGGATGCCCTCGCCAACGAGAAGGTGCTGCGCTTCTTCCACACCGTCTTCAACGGCGGCACCGGCGAGAGCGCGGAGCTGTTCGATGCGGCCCCTCTATCGCCTCTAGCCACTGCGCAAAAAAACCACCGCCCCGAACAGGGCGGTGGTTTTTCATTATGCGCTCACTTGGTGGCCACAAGGCCGCCAGGGGCTAGTGTTCTGCCGCTTCCGGCTGGGGCGCTTCGCTGCGCTCCCGTTGCAGTTCATCGACCCTGGCCTGCCATCTGTCCTGGGCCTGTTTTTGCCCCTGGGACTCGAATTCCTGGCGCATGGTGTCGATTTTTTGGTCAAGTTTTTCCATCAGGATGTCTCCTTACATCTCGGGTTACACACTGGCTGACGGCACTGTTTGGCCAACCTGCTCACCCGATTGGACACCAGGTTTTCCCCAATTGTCCAACAAAATAAACGATTGATTATGCAAAAACCAATCTAGAAAATGGGTTAAAGCTCCTTATGAAACCCCATAAGCCACCCTGAAAACGCCTGATAAAAGCACTGTTTTTGCCATTGATATCAATACCTTGATATTTATAACTTGCTCAATGACTCCCTTGAGATCGGCATGACGAGGATATGCACATTTTTTTTCACAAAAACTCCCCGCTCTCCGGGCTTTGCGACCGGAAAGGCCCCCTTGTCCATCCAAAAATGCGATAGGTTATGACGCAACCCATCTCTTTAATGGATAGATAATCCCCAACCCCGGCCCTGCGGCTTGCCAGCCCGACCACCAGCAGGTTCGCTTGTTACCCATCCGGGCATATCCCGCCCCACTCCCGCCCCGATAAAATGGGGCCGCACCGCGCCTGCTGAGCGGGTTGTTGCCGCCCTCATCCCCTCTCGTCGGAGTCATGACATGGATCTCTTCTGGTGGTTTGCCCTGCCCGTCGCCGCAGGCACCTTCTATGGGTGCTATTTCTGGAACCAGCGCCATGCCCAGCCCGACTGGCTGCGTCTGCCTACCCGCGCCGACTACCTGCACCAGCATCCCGAATGCGCCATCGACGATGAACTGGGGGCGCGCTGCTGCGCCTGCGGCTCCGACAAGGTGCTGGGCCACCCCCAGACCGGCTGGCCTGATCATCGCTTTCGCCACACCTGCCTCGCCTGCGGCAAGACGCTCTATCGCACCGAAGAGCCCCCGATATAAGCATCCACATTCGCCCTTTTTGTAGGGCGATGTATGGCGATGGCAGATGCTGACACCCGCGAAGCAGCAAAGAGCACGCGCTCGGGACAGGGAGATGGCGCAGGCGTCCTGACAGGGAGAGCGCCGACCAGGTCAGAATAGGTTGTCGTTTGTGACCCTCTTTCGTACTATTGCCCGCCACTGCGAACCCCCTTTTCCGGCCCGGGCGTCACGCACGGCACGGGCCCACAAACGGATAGCGATCCCATGACATCTCTGACCCACTGCTCGGTGCTGGCGATGACGCTGGTTGCACTGCCCGCCCTCGCCTCCGGTGACGGTGACGGGTGCGGCTTCTGGCTCACCGACTGCCCTCTCCCCACCTATCCGCTCTATCTCAACGAGAACGACACCCGGGGCAACCTGCTGATGCTGCTGGGGGATGCCCAGCATCACCCCCTCCCCTTCACCCTGCCGGCGGATCCGCTGAACGAGCGCAGCCAGCCGCTGTTCTACCTGACCCGCCTCCCCCAGCCGGAGGAGGTGGAGGACCCGGCGCTGCGCGAGCAGCTCGGCAGCCGGCTGGCCGCCTACGACCCGTCCCTCCCCCCGCTGCTCGAGCACTACGCGGGCCACGACTCCCTCTACGGCCACGCCATCTCCAACTCCCTCTCCTCGGTCAGCGCGTTTCTGGACGCCCTCGAGCAGAGCGAGGTGCCCGCCCCGGAGCGCACGTCGCTGCTGCGAAGCCGTCTGCTGATCCTGGGGCAGCAAGAGAGCCCCGCCCCCGCGACCGAAATGAGCAGTGCTGCCCTTGAGTGGCAGGGGTATCTGCAGGCCGCCCGGCACTTCTACGAGAGCCGCTTCGAGGAGGCCCGCGCAGGCTTTGCCGCCTTGCAGCAGGCCAAGGCCCCCTGGGTGGCCGAGAGCGCGACCTACATGGTGATGCGCACGGAGATCAACCTCGCGATGAAGGAGGCGAAGGACGAATACGGCGATCAGGACGTGACCAGGAGCGACAAGGAGGCCCTTCGCCGCGCCATGGCCCAGGGCCAGGCCTATCTGGCGGCCTACCCGCAAGGGCGCTACGCCAGCTCAACCAGAGGACTGTTCAGACGCATCCAGTGGATGGCCGGTGATCTCGGCGCCCTGCGGGATGCCTATGACGAGGCCATGGCAACCCGCCAGCCCTTGCCGGCGCTGGAGGCCCTGGTCAACGAGATCGATCTCACCTTGCTCAGTGGCGATGCCTATCGCCATCAGGCGGCCTATCAGGACTCGGCCCAGCCGGCGCTGCTGTTCGTCAATGCCCTGCGGGGTCTCAGACCGACCTATGAGCGGCCGCGGGACTGGCAAGATGCCCAGCTGGACGACGCCATCGCGCAACTGCAAAAAACCGGTCACCAGGCGCAGGCGGCCTATCTCAAGGCCTACGCCCTCTTTTTGGACAAGCAGTTCGAGCAGGTGCTGGCCCTGCCCTCTCCGGGGCAGGAGGACGCCACCCTGGCATTCAGCCACCAGATGCTGCGCATCTGGGCCTGGCAGGGCATGAAGGCCTTCGACAAGGCCGAGCAGGCCCTGATGGCACTGGTGGCCTCCCCCCTGGGTCAGGCCCAGCAGGCGTTCGTGGAGAACGTGCTGGCGGATCACTGGGTGCGCACCGGCAACACGGCGGCCATCTTCCAGCCGGGCAGCCCCATCACCCAGCTGCGCATCCGCGCGGCCGTGCTCAAGCAGGAGGCCGAACCCGCCCTGTTGCGCCAGCAAGCCAGTCAGGGCCCGAGCGCGGCGGAGCGGCAGATTGCGCTCCATACCCTGCTGGTGCGGGATCTCATCGCCAGCGACCCGGCCACCTTCTTGCAGGATGTGGCCCTCATCCCCGCCGATTACAAGGAGGCGACCCCTCCCGCCGACGCGCCCTGGGAGCCCGTACCCAACGGGGATGTGCGCCTCTCGGCGTTCCAGTGGCGCGGAGAGGGAACGCCCCAGGGCTACCACTGCCGGGATCTGACCCAGACCCTTGGCACCCTGGTGCAGCGCCCCGACGATGGTCATGCCCTCAACTGCTTCGGGGAGTACCTGCGCAGCCGGGATCCCCATATCGACCTGTGGCAGGATCGCGAGATGATCTGGGGGCTGGCGCAAGACGAGCGCCCCACGTTCCCGAGTCGCCTCGCCCTCTATCAGGCCGTGATGGCCAACCCCAAGGCGGAGCCCGAAGACAAGAGCTATGCCCTCTATCGCGCCATCCAGTGCTATGCCCCCTCCGGCTACAACAGTTGCGACAGCCAGGAGATCCCCAAACGCACCCGGCAGGCCTGGTTCAACACCCTCAAGCAACGCTATGGCAACTCGGTGTGGGCCAGATCCCTCAAATACTACTGGTGAGCCATGAGCAGACGCTCTGAGCGCGCACTGTTGGCGCTGCTGCTGACGGCCCTGGCCACCCCCCTTGAGGCCAGTGTCGATGCCAGCGCCTATCACGGATTCTGGCTCTGGTCCGCCACCCGCCACCAGCCGGTACTGGAACAGGCCAGCACCCTCTATCTGCATCAGGGGGAGATCCTGGACAGGCCCGGCGGCCCCCGCTTCGTCAAGCTGGGGCGGGTTCCCTCCCCCCTCAAGGCCGGGCAGGTCTGGCTGGTGGTGCGTGTCAACGCCCTCCCCCTCTCCCCCGCCCACGAGCAGGTGCTGGTGCGCCTCTACGAGGGGTGGCGCGCGGCCGGGGCCAGGGTGGCGGGCATCCAGATCGACTTCGATGCGGCGACCCGCCAGCTCGATCGCTATGGCAACGCCCTGCAACAACTGCGGCGCGCCCTGCCTCCCGGGTGCAAGCTCAGCGTGACGGGGCTGCTCGACTGGGCGAAAACGGGGGACGTGGCAGAGCTCAATCGCCTGCCCGTGGACGAGCTGGTGATCCAGACCTATCAGGGCACGCACACGGTGCCGGGCTATCAGGCCTATTTGCCCGCCATGGCGCACCTGACCATCCCGTTCAAGGTCGGGCTGGTGCAGGATGGGGAGTGGGATCCCGCCTGGCAGACAACACTGGCCGCCTCCCCCCATTACCGGGGCGAGGTGGTCTTCCTGCTCAACCGCCCGGTGCCGATCCCGGAGACCAGCGCCCCTGTTCCCCGGCATGACGCCCCCTGAGACGCGGGTGAACCCTATCGGGACACAGGGGCAAGGGCGTGCCCACGGCAAGCAGCTGTGGCCGACCCAGATCCGGCTGGTGGCATCCACACCGGGCGAGATGCCGTGCGAGAGGAACACCGCCCGAGCCACCACATCGGTCAAGCCCGCCATCGTGCTGCGCGGCGCGCGCCGTCACAAACAGGAAGAGAAACAAGGATGACGTATGTCGAGATGAACCCCGCCCACCTGCCGCTGGCCCTGCTGCTGGAGGCCGATCCCGCCGCGTCGCGCATCGCCGCCTACCTGCCCGGGGCCTGGGGCTTTGCCGCCCTGGCGGACAACGAGGTCGTGGGGGCCTGCGTGGCGGGCCTGGTGGGGGAGCAAACCGCCGAGATCTTCAACATCGCCGTTGCCCCCAACCGCCAGCAGCAGGGCATCGGCTCCGGCCTGCTGCGCTTCGTGCTGGAGACCCTGGCCGGGAAGGGGATAGGCCGCGTCGAGCTCGGTACCGGCAGCTTCGGCCACCAGCTCACCTATTACCATCGCCACGGCTTTCGCGTCCATGCCGTCGTGAAGGATCACTTCCTCATCCACTATCCCGAGCCCCTGATGGAGCACGGCATCCAGCACAAGGACATGCTGCGCCTCTCCCTCGCACTGGCGCCGGACATCGCCTCCCCCTGACCCGAGAGGGAAGCCCCGCTCTCCCCCTGATGGCCGCCCCCTGTGGTACACTCCGCCATCCCCTGTTTTTGGTAGGCATGCGATGAAATCAGCCCGTCCCCGTCTCTCCCTCTCCGCCCGCCCTGACGCAGGCCGCACGGCCAGCGGGCCCACCACGGTGCACCCATCCCAACGCCGGGAGGCCCGGCACGCAGGGAGAGTCAACGAGCGCAAACCGGCCCCCGCCCCGGCGGATCGCAAGCTGCTGCTCCTGAACAAGCCCTACATGGTGCTCTGCCAGTTCACCGACGAGGCGGGCCGCGAGACCCTCAAGGATTACATCAAAGAGCCCGGCATCTATGCCGCGGGCAGGCTGGATCGAGACAGCGAAGGGCTCTTGCTGCTCACCAACGACGGCAAGTTGCAGGCACGCCTCACCCAGCCGGGAGAGAAGACCCCCAAGACCTACTGGGTGCAGGTGGAAGGCATCCCGAGCGAGGAGAAACTGGCCGCCCTTCGCGCCGGTGTGGAACTCAACGACGGCATGACCCTGCCCGCCGGGGCGCGCATCATGGATGACCCTGTGGTGTGGCCACGCAATCCGCCCATTCGCGAGCGCAAAGAGATCCCCACCTGCTGGCTCGAGATAACAATCGTGGAGGGGCGCAACCGCCAGGTGCGGCGCATGACCGCCCACATCGGCCACCCCACCTTGCGCCTCATCCGCTACGCCATCGGGGAGTGGACCCTCGATGGTCTGGCGCCGGGAGAGAGCCGCGCCCTGCCCGCCCCCGAGCTGGCAACCGCGCCACGACCAGCCGCCACGCAAGGCAAACCACGGGCATCCGCCGCAGCCGGGGGCACTGGCCGCAGTGCCCCCCGCACCGCCCGGCCAACAGATCAGGATCCAGCCCGGGGGCGGGACCGCCGCGGGGCAGACCCGCGCCAGGCCAATCGCAGCGGCGGGCGCACCACCGCCCGCCGTCCGGCTCGCACCAAGCCCTCTGAATGAAGGCGACAGCGGATCTGCATCGAGCGCCCCTGCCGGGGCACAGCCAACAAGACAAGGAGTCCTTATGAGCGATCACCCACCGCTGCCCACCCGCCTCACCGTGGCCGCTCTGGTGCACTGGCAGGGGCGTTTCTTGCTGGTGGAAGAGGAGATTGCGGGCCAGCGCCGCTTCAACCAGCCCGCCGGCCACGTGGAGCCGGGAGAAGATCTCATCCAGGCGGCCTGCCGCGAGCTGAAGGAGGAGACCGGACTCACCGCCGCGCCCACCGGCTGGCTCGGGGTCTACCTCTTCAAACCGGCGGACAGCGAGGCCACCTTTGTGCGCACCGCCGTCATCTTCGACCTTGAAAAGTCGCCCGGTCAGCACCATCCAGAGGATCCCGACGGTGACGTACTGGCCTGTCACTGGCTCAGCCTGGAGGAGATTGCCGAGTGCAAGCCCGCCCTGCGAAGCCCCCTGGTGTGGCAGTGTATCCAGGACTATCTGGCAGGCACCAGGCTGCCGCTGTCGGCCCTCAAGGCCTTCATCTGAGAGCCTGCCCACGCTCTTACTGCGAGACCGTGATCAAGGCTCATGTGCTGCTCGGAATCCTCACGTATATCTATACGTTCCGGTTCCTGCGCTGCTCTTTACCTTGCTGACGGCCTCTCGTGACAGATCGTGAACAGGCCATGCGGGACCGTTTGGCGCCATTTTTTCATCATGGCGCCGACAAATAGAAAAACGATTTCCCGCCGCCGGGCTTCCAAGGGGAACGGCGGCAGGGAGATGTGACCGGGGGCGCAAAACTCTGGTAGAATACGCCCCGTTTAAACGAACTGGTAACTTCGACTAATGACAGACAACAGCCAAATCAAGGTGATCGTCGGCATGTCCGGCGGCGTGGATTCTTCCGTCTCGGCCTACCTGCTCCAGCAGCAGGGCTACCAGGTCGAAGGCTTGTTCATGAAGAACTGGGAAGAAGACGACACGGACGAGTACTGCTCTGCCGCCCAGGATTTGGCTGATGCCAAGGCCGTCTGCGACAAGCTGGGGATGAAACTCCACACCATCAACTTCGCCGCCGAATACTGGGACAACGTGTTCGAGCACTTCCTGGAAGAGTACAAGGCGGGTCGCACCCCGAACCCGGACATCCTGTGCAACAAGGAGATCAAGTTCAAGGCGTTCCTGGAATTCGCCGCCGAAGAGCTGGGGGCCACCTACATCGCCACCGGCCACTATGTGCGCCGTGACGACAGCACCGGCCGCCCGCGCCTGCTGCGCGGCCTCGATACCAACAAGGATCAGAGCTACTTCCTCTATACCCTGAGCGAAGCCCAGGTGGGTCAGAGCCTGTTCCCGGTCGGGGATCTGGAAAAACCCGAGGTGCGCCGCATCGCCGAGCAGCTGGATCTCATCACCGCCAAGAAGAAAGACTCCACCGGCATCTGCTTCATCGGTGAGCGCAAGTTCAAGGACTTCCTGGCCAAGTTCCTGCCCGCCCAGCCCGGTCCCATCGAAACCGTGGACGGCAAGATCATCGGCGAGCATCAGGGGCTGATGTACCACACCCTGGGCCAGCGCAAGGGGCTTGGCATTGGCGGTCGCAAAGATGCCACCGAAGAGGCCTGGTACGTGGTGGACAAAGAGGTGGAGCGCAACACGCTCGTGGTGGCGCAAGGGGAACACCCCCGCCTCTACTCCGACGGCCTGGTCGCAAGCCAGCTGCACTGGGTGGATCGCACCCCCATTCGCGCGCCGCGCCGCTGCACCGTCAAGACCCGCTATCGGCAGGAAGACATCCCCTGCCTGATCCAGCCCATCGACGATGAGACCATCCGGGTCATCTTCGACGAGAAGCAGGCTGCGGTGACCCCGGGCCAGTCCGCCGTCTTCTACGACGGGGAAGTGTGTCTGGGCGGCGGCATCATCGAACAGCGTTTCAGCCATCCGGTCTAAGGGCTGGGCGCTCACGAGCGTCCGCGCTGTACTCCCTTCTCCCCTCGCGGGAGAAGGGTTGGGGATGAGGGGGTAACCACCCTCACCCTGACCCTCTCCCTGAGGGAGAGGGGACAAAGAAAAACAGTACCAGGCAGCGATACATGATTGGCAACGTCCAGGCCGGATCATGGCATCGGCCGGTGAAAGAACAGAACAGGGCCGTGAAGACATGGCCGACACATTCCAGGCCGGATCATGGCATCGGCCGGTGAAAGAACAGAACAGGGCTGTGAAGACATGGCCGACACATTCCAGGCCGGATAATGGCATCGGCCGGTGAAAGAACAGAACAGGGCTGTGAAGATATGAGCGACAAATTCCAAGACAGAACCATGGCCTTCGCAGGCATCTGCCAGGCCGCCTATCTGGTGCAGAAAGTGGCCCGTGACGGCTCCTGCGACGAAGCCTCCCTGCGCGAGAGCCTGCAAAGCATTCTGGTCACCAACCCCACGCAGCCGCTGGAAGTGTTCGGCAGCCACCTGGCCATTCGCGACGGCTATCGCGCCCTGGTGGAACAGCTGGGGGCCGACGGCAGCCAGAAGAATGCCGAGCTGACCCGCTACGTGGTGAGCCTGATCGCGCTGGAGCGCAAGCTCGCCAAGCGCAAGGACATCCTCAACATGCTGGGGGAGCGGATCAGCCAGATCGGCCGCCAGCAACAGCATTTCGATCTGCTCGACGAGCAGATCCTGGCCAACATGGCGAGCATCTATAGCGACCTTATCAGCCCCATCGGGCCGCGCATCCAGGTGGCGGGCACCCCGCTCTTCCTGCAGCAGCCCCTGGTGCAGCACAAGGTGCGCGCCCTGCTGCTCGCAGGCATCCGCGCCGTGGTGCTGTGGCGCCAGCTCGGCGGCAGCCGTACCCAGATCATCTTCGCCCGCAAGAAGATGGTGGAACTGGCCAAACGATTTTAACCCCCACACCAATCATCAGGAGTTCACCCCATGGAGCTGTCCGCGCTGACTGCCGTTTCCCCGATTGACGGTCGTTATGGCGACAAGGCCGATGCCCTGCGCCCTATCTTCTCCGAATTCGGTCTGCTGCGTTTTCGCGTCGAAGTCGAGGTGCGCTGGTTGCAAAAACTGGCCAGCCACGCCGGGATCCCGGAAGTCCCTGCCCTGAGCGAGGCAGCCAATGCCGTGCTTGACGGCATCGTCAGCAACTTCAACGAGCAGGATGCCGCCCGCATCAAACAGATCGAGCGCACCACCAACCATGATGTGAAAGCGGTGGAGTACTTCCTGAAAGAGAAGGTGGAAGTGAACCCGGAGCTGGCCGCCGTCAGCGAATTCATTCACTTCGCCTGCACCTCGGAAGACATCAACAACAACTCCCACGGCCTGATGCTGAAGACCGCCCGGGAAGAGGTGATCAAGCCTTATTGCGAAAAGCTCATCAGCGAGATCAAGCGCCTGGCCGTCGAGTACCGCGACATGCCGCTGCTGTCACGCACCCACGGTCAGCCGGCGACCCCGAGCACCATGGGCAAGGAGATGGCCAACGTCGCCTACCGTCTGGAGCGCCAGCTCAAGCAGATCATGGCGGTGGAGCTGCTGGGCAAGATCAACGGTGCCGTGGGCAACTACAACGCTCACATCAGCGCCTACCCGGATGTGGACTGGCACCAGTTCTCCGAGGAGTTCGTCACCTCCCTGGGCCTGACCTGGAACCCCTACACCACCCAGATCGAGCCCCACGACTATATCGCCGAGCTGTTCGATGCCCTGGCCCGCTTCAACACCATCCTGATCGACTTTGACCGTGACGTCTGGGGTTACATCTCCCTGGGTCACTTCAAGCAGCGCACCATCGCCGGCGAAATCGGCTCCTCCACCATGCCCCACAAGGTCAACCCCATCGACTTCGAGAACTCCGAAGGCAATCTGGGTCTGGCCAACGCCGTGTTCCAGCACCTGGCGAGCAAACTGCCCATCTCCCGCTGGCAGCGTGATCTCACCGACTCGACCGTGCTGCGCAACCTGGGTGTGGCGGTGGGTTACTCCCTGATTGCCTATCAGGCGACCCTGAAGGGCATCTCCAAGCTGGAAGCCAACGCGGACGCCATGGCCGCCGATCTGGACGCCAACTGGGAAGTGCTGGCGGAGCCCATCCAGACCGTGATGCGCCGCTACGGCATCGAGAAGCCCTACGAGAAGCTCAAAGAGCTGACCCGTGGTCGCCGCGTCGACGCCGAAGGGATGCGCACCTTCATCGACACCCTGGAGTTGCCGGAAGCGGTCAAGGTCGAGCTCAAGAAGCTGACCCCGGCCAACTACATCGGCGACGCCCAGCGTCTGGTCGATCTGCTGAAATAAGTGATGTAACCGAACCGGCGGGGGCTCTGTCATGACGGCAGGGCCCCCGTTGATTTTGGCCCATTTGATATGATCACCCTCTATCGGGCCATTTCAGAGCCCTTGCCCAAGCCCGCCTTGGGCAAGCCCTCTCACAAGATACGAGAAGCACCATGTACCAACTCAATCTGGATATCGCTCACTTCCTCGAGCACTACTGGCAGAAGCGCCCGCTCCTCATCAAGGGCGGTTTCACCGACTTTCAGGATCCCATCAGCCCGGACGAACTGGCGGGTCTGGCCATGGAGGAGGTGATCGAATCGCGCCTGGTCACCCGCTTCAACAACCAGTGGGAGGCGGCCCACGGCCCCTTCGAATCCTACGATCACCTGGGGGAAGAGAACTGGACCGTGCTGGTGCAGGCGTGCAACCACTGGGTACCCGAGGTGCACGAGCTGGCGGTGCCCTTCCAGTTCATCCCGGGCTGGCGCTTTGACGATGTGATGGTGAGCTTCTCCACCCCTCACGGCGGTGTCGGCCCCCACATCGACAACTACGACGTCTTCATCACCCAGGGTCAGGGCAAGCGTCACTGGCGGGTCGGCGATGCCAAGCCCTTGAACGAGTTCGCCGCCCACGCGGCCCTGCTGCACTGCGAGCCGTTCGAGGCGATCATCGACGTCATCATGGAGCCGGGCGATATCCTCTACATCCCGCCTGGATTCCCCCACGAGGGCTACGCCATCGAGCCCTCCCTGAACTTCTCGGTGGGTTTCCGCGCACCGGACGCCAAGGCCCTTGTCTCCTCCTTTGCCGATCACCTGATCGACAACGAGATCCGCACCGAACGTTACGGCGACCCGGACCTCCAGCCCCGCGCCCGCCACGGGGAGATCCAGCCCCACGAGCTGCACCGCCTGCGGGAGCTGATGCAACAGGCCCTCGACGACGAGACCCTGTTCAAGGAGTGGTTCGGCACCATGATCTCCGAGGCCAAGCACGATCTGGACGTCAATCCGGTGGAGCCGGACTACAGCGCCGACGAGGTGGCCGACCTGCTGAGCCAGGGGGAGCCCGCCATCAAGGTGCCGGGGTTGCGCAGCGTCTGGTTCAGCGGCGAGAGCCGCACCTGCTACATCGACGGCGAAGCCTGGACCCTGCCAAGCGAGGATCCGGCCGCCATCGCGCTCCTGTGCGACAAGGACATCATCACCCAGGACGCGCTGGTGGAACTGGCCGATCAGGCGGGCTTCCTGCAACTGCTGACCCGGCTGGTCAACCGCGGCTACTGGTTCTTCGGCTGATCCAGAGGGCTGCCGCCCCTCCCGGCGTGCCGGGAGGGGCGCGTTTTTTTCCGCTGTAGGCCAACCGGCTCCTGCCTTGCGCTGCTTCGCCCTGACGCCACGGGAGGGAGTGACTACACTGGATGACGGCCAACGGCATCGGGCCGGATCGCCCCGGCAAGGGGGCCCTGTTGTTTGTCATTTAACAACATGGGATCGGGCAGGATGCGGGGCCAGAAATGGGAACCAAATGGCCTCAGTTGCGGAAAATCAATTATTTTAGCCCCTAAAATGAGCTGTGAGCGAAAACGTTATCTTTCAAATTGAGGCCGTTTTCGCTCAAAACGTTGTTTCTGGATCATAAAAAGTATCCAAAAACTGGTGTATATTGCACGGCGGAAATTCCTTAACCATGAAGACTGACATGAAAAAGACCAAAATCGTCTGCACCATCGGTCCCAAGACCGAATCCAAAGAAATGCTGGGCAAGATGCTGGATGCCGGCATGAACGTCATGCGCCTGAACTTCTCCCACGGCGACTACGCCGAACACGGTGGTCGCATCAGCAACCTGCGCGCTGTCATGGCCGAAACCGGCAAGCACGCAGCCATCCTGCTGGACACCAAGGGTCCGGAAATCCGCACCATCAAGCTCGAAGGCGGCAACGACGTCTCCCTGGTCGCCGGCCAGACCTTCACCTTCACCACCGACCAGACCGTGGTGGGCAACAAAGACAAAGTCGCCGTCACCTATGCCGGTTTTGCCAGCGACCTGCGCGTCGGCAACCGCATCCTGGTTGACGACGGCCTGATTGGCCTGGACGTCATCGAAATCACCGAGCGCGAAGTGATCTGTAAAGTGCTCAACAACGGTGACCTGGGCGAGAACAAGGGCATCAACCTGCCGGGCGTCTCCATCAAGCTGCCGGCCCTGGCCGAAAAAGACAAGCGCGACCTCATCTTCGGTTGCGAGCAAGGCGTTGATTTCGTTGCTGCCTCCTTCATTCGCAAGAAAGAAGACGTGCTGGAAATCCGTGAGCACCTGAAAGCCCACGGCGGCGAGAACATCCAGATCATCTCCAAGATCGAAAACCAGGAAGGCCTGGACAACTTCGACGAGATCCTGGCTGTCTCCGACGGCATCATGGTTGCCCGTGGCGACATGGGTGTCGAGATCCCGGTGGAAGAAGTGATCTTCGCCCAGAAGATGATCATCGAGAAGTGCAACAAAGCGCGCAAAGTGGTCATCACCGCCACCCAGATGCTGGACTCCATGATCAAGAACCCGCGTCCGACCCGCGCCGAAGCCGGCGACGTGGCCAACGCAATCCTGGACGGTACCGACGCAGTCATGCTGTCCGGTGAGTCCGCCAAGGGCAAGTACCCGCTGGAAGCCGTGACCATCATGGCCACCATCTGCGAGCGTACCGATGCCGTGATGCCGTCCAACCTGTCTGCTGCCAACGACAGCAACAAGCTGCGCATCACCGAAGCGGTCTGCAAAGGCGCGGTAGAGACCTCCGAGAAGCTGGACGCCCCGCTGATCGTGGTTGCCACCGAAGGCGGCAAGTCTGCCAAGGCCATTCGCAAATACTTCCCGAAAGCCTGGATCCTGGCCATCACCACCAACAAGAAGACCGCTGCCCAGCTGGTGCTGACCAAGGGTGTGGTTGCTCACGTGGTTGACTCCATCGCCTCCACCGACGACTTCTATCGCATCGGCAAAGAAGCCGCGCTGGAAATCGGCATGGGCGTGAAGGGTGACGTGGTTGTCATGGTCTCCGGTGCCCTGGTACCGAGCGGTACCACCAACACCGCCTCCGTTCACGTACTGTAATCAGTCCTGAACCGATGAAAGCGGCGCCTGCGGGCGCCGTTTTTTTTATCTCTCCCCCTGCTGCCCCTCTTGCGCCGGTGCTAGAATCCACGCGGATTTTACCCTGGTGGAAAATCCCCCGAACATCGCATAATCACCCGGACGCTTTATGCTCTCAACACGCTTCAAAAGAGCCTCGGCCACCCTGCTGCCGCTGCTCTGTTTACTCATCACCTTCTGGACCCCGAGCACCCTGGCGCAGGATCTGCCCCAGCGCGCCACCGTGCAGCGGGCGCTCGACGCCCTCGGCAAGTCGGACACCCCCACGGCCAGCCAGCAGGCGGACCAGAAGTTCCTGACTGATACCCTCTCCCTCCTCGACAGCATCGACAAGGAGAAGAGCAAGGCCAAAACCCAGAGCGAACGCCTGCGCACCCTGCCGGCAGAGCTCAAGGAGATCGGCGCCAAGCTCGACGCCCTGACCCAGGGCAAGAGCCCGGAGCAGCTCAAGAGCGAATACGCCACCATGAGCCTGGCGGAGCTCGATGCCCGCCAACCCGAGATCATGGCCAACATGCAGGCGGCCCAGGAGGCCCTTGGCACCATCGGCAGCCAGATCACCAACCTGCAGACCCTGCCGGAGCGGGCCCAGGCCAGCATGAGCCGCGCCTATCAGCGCAGCCAGGAGATCCGCACCCGCCTCAACGCCGGGGACGGGGTGAGCAGCGCCGAGAAGATGAAGCTGGGCACCGAGCTGGCCCTGCTGGATCTGCAACTGGCCAACCTGCAAAAGGAGCTGGACAACCGCACCAGCATGCAGGATCTGGTGGTCAAGCAACGGGACTACCAGAGTGCCCGCCTTGCCAGTGAAGAGCAGAAACTGCAGGCATTGCAGGAGCAGAGCAGCGCCAAGCGCCTGGGGGATACCGAGAAGACCGCCGAAGAGACCGGCGAACTGGTGGCCGCCGAAGACAACCCCCTAGTGCAAAAAGAGCAGGAGCTCAACTACCAGCTCAGCCAGCAACTCATCAGCTCCACCAACAGCCTCAACACCCTGGCCCAGAAGAACCTGCAGGCGAAGAGCATGCTGGAGCGCGGCACCCAGACCGAGCGCAACCTCAATGAACAGGTGCAGATGCTCAAGGGCAACCTGCTGCTCTCGCGCATCCTCTATCAGCTCTACCAGCAACTGGAAGCGGCCCCCTCCACCCTGGTGAAGAACCTGGAGGAGCAGATCGCCGACCTGCACCTGGCCCAGTTCGAACTGAGCCAGCAGCGTGACCAGCTGTTCCAGAAGAACCAGTATCTGGACAACCTCATCGCCAGCAGCGGCGAGACGGTGAGCGACGAAGACAGGGCCAGCCTTGCCAAGCTCATCGACACCCGCATCGGCCTGCTGGATCAGCTCAACCGCCAGATGGATGCCCAGCTCACCAACGCCATCAGCCTGCAACTGACCCAGCAGCAGCTGACCCGGGTCTATGCCTCCATCGAGTTCACCCTGCAGCAGCACATCTTCTGGGTGAGCAGCAACAAGCCCATCGATGCCAAGTGGTTCATCACCTGGCCGGCCCAGGCCTTCAAGCAGGCCTCCGACTGGGTGCTGAAACCGGACTGGAGCGGCTGGGGCGACATGCTACTGGCGGTCTCCCTGCTCTCCCTGCCGCTGCTGCTGGTGGGCGGCCTGCTGCTGTGGAAGCGCGGCACCCTGCTCGAGCGCCAGAAGAAGATCGTCAAGGATCTGGGACGTTTTCGTCAGGACAGCCAGTGGCACACCCCCCGTGCGCTGCTGTTCACCGTGCTGCAACGCCTGCCGGGCACCCTCTTCATCCTGGCCGCCGGCCTGCTGCTCGCCTATTGCGGTCTGCTGAGCCCGAGACTCATCTTCCAGATCACCCTGAACCTGGCCCTCGGCTACCTGGTGTTCAGCGTCTACCTGTCGGTGATGCGACCGGGGGGCATCGGCGAGACCCACTTCCGCATGCCGCGGGACGAGCTGCAGGCCAAGCGCAACAGCATGCGCTACCTCTGGCTGCCCCTGCTGCCCCTCATCATGCTGTCGACCAAGGCGGTGGTGGAACCCTCCTCCCTTGGCAACGACGTCATCGGCCAGGGCATGACCATGCTGCTGCTGGGGCTGACCGCCTACCTGGTGCTGCCCATCTCCCGCGCCCGCATCAAGGGCGAGGCGAGCATGTTGCAGACCCTGACCGCCGTCGCCCTGGCGCTGGCGCCGGTGGCCCTGATGGTGCTGGCAGCCCTTGGCTACTACTACACGGCCCTGAAACTCACCGGCAGGCTCATCGAGTCCTTCTACCTCATCATCATCTGGGGTCTGGTCTATCGCACCGCCCTGCGCGGTCTTGAACTGGCGGCCCGTCGTCTGGCCTATCGCCGCGCGGTCGCCAAGCGGGAACACAAGACCCAGGAGGATGCGGAAGGGGGCGAAGCCATCGAAGAGCAGCCCATGGATCTGGAAGAGGTCAGCCAGCAGTCCCTGCGTCTGACCCGCATCATGCTGCTGCTGGTGTTCGGCGTCGCCTTCTACTGGCTCTGGTCTGATCTGGTGGCGGTCTTCACCTACCTCGACAGCGTGGTGCTGTGGCACAAGAGCGAGGGGACCGGGGCCAACGCCGTGCTCTATCCCATCAGCCTGAGCGACGTACTGACCGGCCTGTTCGTGTTTGGTGCGGCTCTGTCGCTGGCCCGCAACCTGCCGGGCCTGCTGGAGGTGCTGGTGCTCTCCAAGCTGCGCCTCGCCCAGGGCACGGCCTACGCCTTCACCACCATGCTCAACTACGCCCTGATCGGGGTGGGCAGCCTGACGGCGCTGGCCATGCTGGGGGTCCAGTGGGAGAAGCTGCAGTGGCTGGCCGCCGGTCTCTCGGTCGGTATCGGTTTCGGCATGCAGCAGATCGTCTCCAACTTCATCTCGGGCATCATCATCCTGTTCGAGCGCCCGGTGCGGATCGGCGACACCGTCACCATCGGCACCATCTCGGGCACGGTCAACAAGATCAGGATCCGCTCCACCACCCTCACCGACTTCGACCGCAAGGAGGTGATCATCCCGAACCAGCAGCTGATGATAGAGCGGCTCATCAACTGGTCCCTGTCCGACACCGTCACTCGGGTCATCGCCCGGGTCGGGGTGGCCTATGGCTCGGATCTGGATCTGACCCGCAAGCTGTTGATGCAGGCCGCCATGGAGAACAGCCGGGTGCTGAAAGACCCGGCCCCCATCGTCTACTTCCTCACCTTCGGGCCCAGCACCCTGGATCACGAGCTGCGCTTCTTCGTGAGCGAGCTGGGGGATCGCAACCCGGCCATCGACGAGCTGAACCGCCGCATCGACGTGCTGTTCCGCGAGCATGGCATCGAGATCGCGTTCAACCAGATGGACGTCTACATCAAGAACATGCAGGGAGACGAACAGAAGGTGGAATCCCGCCCGGCGCTGCCGCCGGCAGGGAACCAGCCCGTCTGATCCCGCCCACTTCACAGGCCCCGTCACGGGGCCTGTTTTTTTCTGCCCGCCCCCCGCCTTGGAAAGCGCAGATCGCCCCCAATATAGGGAAGACAACGGACTGTCTGCACGAGGAACCCAATGGACTCGCTCTACGCCGTGGTGCTCTTTGCCATCTCGGCATCGGTCACCCCCGGCCCCAACAACATCATGGTGATGAGCGCCGGCGCCAGCGTCGGGATACGCAAGAGCCTGCCCCTGCTCATGGGGATCTGCGTCGGCTTCACCCTGATGCTGTTGCTGGTGGGGCTGGGCTTTGGCCAGCTCTTTACCCGCTTCCCCGAACTCCACATGTTCATCAAGTGCGCGGGCACCCTCTATCTGCTCTATCTTGCCTGGCTCATCGCACGCCCGACGGACGGGATGGCTGACAGCAACGGGGCCCGCCCGTTCGGCTTTTTCAAGGGTGCCCTGTTCCAGTGGGTCAATGCCAAGGCCTGGGTGGTTGCCACCGGCGCCATCGCCGCCTTCACCAGCGCGGGGAGCGACCCCTTTGAGCAGCACCTCGTCATCGCCCTGACCTTCTTCATCGTCTCTTTCCCCTGCGTCGGACTCTGGCTCCTGTGCGGTTCCCTGCTCAAGCGCTGGCTGGCAAACGATCTTGCCCGTCGCCGCTTCAACCAGGTGATGGCGGCCCTGCTGGCACTGTCAGTGGTGCCCGTCATTCGCGAGATCCTGATCCCCGCCTGAGACGCCGGGACTCCCTTTCCCTTGACCCGACGGATGGCCGTCGCAAAGGAGATGCAATGCAACAAGTGGTCTATGTGGCCAACCCGGTGAGCGGGTTGATCCATGTGTTTCGCCTCGAAGCAGGCACCCTCGCCCCACTGCAGGAAGTGCAGACCGGCGGCGAAGTGCAGCCCCTGGTCATCAGCCCGGACCGGCGCTGGCTCCATGCGGGGGTGCGCCCCGATTTTCGGGTGCTGAGCTTCCCCATCGCCGCCGATGGGCGGCTCGGGGCCCCGACCTCGGCGCCACTGCTCGGCAGCGCCTCCCACACCTGCACGGACGACAGCGGCCGCCTCTTCTTTGCCGCCTCCTACGCCTTCAACCACGTCACCGTCTCCCGCCAGGATCAGGCGGGCCGGATGCAGCCCCCTCACCAGCGTCTCGACCACCTGATGGCGGCCCACTCGGTCACCTGGCTCCCGGGGCAAAACGGGGAGCAGGAGCTGCTGGTGGCCTGCCTGAAAGAGGACAGGGTGCGCCGCTTTGCCCTGGTGGACGAGAGGCTGGTTCCCCATCCCTTGGGGGACATTCACACCGCCCCCGGCGCCGGGCCCCGCCATCTGGCGCTGCACCCGAGCAACGGCGATCTCTACTGCCTCAACGAGCTCGATGGCACCCTCGACCGCTACCACAGGGAGGCGGATGGTCGCATCAGTGCGCGGGAGAGCCTGGATATGCTGCCCGAGGGTTATCAGGGAGAGCGCTGGGGGGCCGACATCCACCTGACCCCGGACGGGCGTCATCTCTACACCAGCGAGCGGGCCAGCAGCCTGCTCACCCTGTTCGGCGTCTCCCCCCAAGATGGCGCCCTCACCCCCCTCGGCCACTTCCCGACCGAGGCCTGCCCCCGGGGCTTTGCCATCGACCACAGCGGCCACTGGCTCATCGCGACCGGGCAGCAATCCCACGAGGTGGCGCTGCATGCCATCGACCCCGAAAGCGGCCAGCTCACCCCGGGCCCACGGAGCGAGGTGGGCAAGGGGGCCATGTGGGTGAGGGTGCTCGCCCTCCCCTGAGATGGCGAAAAACGGGCATAAAAAAAGCCATGGCACTGCCATGGCCTACGTGAGCCGGCCCCCTCAGGAGCCGGTCACCTCCTTCAGGAAACCGGTGAAACGCCGCCAGGACTTGGCATCGGCATCGGCGCGGTAGTTGTCCGAGCCAAAGACGCTGAACGCGTGGGGGGCGCCGCTGTAGCTGGTCGCCTCGTGCTTCACCCCGGCGCTCTCCAGCTCGGCCACCAGCGCCGCAAACTGACCCAGAGAGACCGCCTCGTCGGCGCTGCCGTGCTGGACAAGCAACTCTCCCTTCGCCTCTTTGTAGTCCTGCCCGGCCGGGGTCTCCAGCCCGCCGTGTACGCTCACCACCCCCTTGAGATCCGCCCCGCTGCGGGCCAGCTCCAGCACGGCGGCGCCGCCAAAGCAGTAACCGAGGGCCACCGCATTGTCGAGCCGCCCCCCCTGCCTGCCCGCCTCCGCCAATCCCCCTTGCAGCAGGGTGCGCATCCTGGTCCTGTCCTGATAAAGGGCCCCGGTGAGGCGCTTCTTGTCTTCCACCGTGCTCGGCCTGACCCCGGCACCGAACAGATCTACGGCAAAGACACTGTAGCCCAGGGCCACCAGCATCTCGGCCCGCTTGATCTCGTAACCGTTGAGCCCGTCCCAGTCGTGCACCAGCACCACCAGAGGGGCCTGCTTGTCGGCACCCGCCTGGTAATAGCCCTCGAACGGCTTGCCTTCGACCTCGTAGCGCACCGCACCGGCCTCGGCCGCACCGCTCCCCATCAGCCCCAGCAGGGCCAGGATCCATGCCCTCTTCATCCTTTCGTCCTCTCCCGTCAATGGTGCCCCTGAGTGTAGCCGCTTCACATGGGGAGCCCGGGTTCAGTGGTAGGCAGGCAAAAAAGAGAGGCCACCCGAAGGTGGCCTCTTTTTCATCATCTCAACGAACAGCAAGCCAGGCGCTTAATCCTTGGCGCTCTCCATGGCACCCGTTTCGGAGTGCTGGGGCAGGATGAGGTTCAGCAGGATGGCGGCCACCGAGGCCAGACCCACACCCGCCAGGGCGAAGTCGCCAATCTTCATCTCCAGGGCACCGACACCCACGGTCAGGGTCACCGCCACGATGGCGATGTTGCGGGACAGCCCCAGATCCACCTTGGACTCCACCAGGGTCTTGAGACCGATGGCGGCGATGGATCCGAACAGCAGCAGCATGATGCCGCCCATTACCGGCATGGGGATGGAGGTGAGCAGGGCGTTGAACTTGCCGAAGAAGGCCAGAATGATGGCGAACACCGCGGCCCAGGTCATGGTGACCGGGTTGAAGTTGCGGGTGATCATCACGGCGCCGGTCACTTCCGCATAGGTGGTGACGGGGGGGCCACCGATGAAACCGGCGAAGCAGACGCCAATGCCGTCACCGGCCAGGGTGCGGTGCAGGCCCGGATCCTTGGTGTAGTCCTTGCCGGTCACGCCGCCGATGGCCAGCACGCCGCCGATGTGCTCGATGCAGGGGGCGATGGCCACCGGCAGCATGAAGAGGGCCGCGGCCCAGTTGATCTCCGGGGTCTCGAAGTGGGGCAGCGCCAGCCAGGGGGCGTTGACCATGCCGTCGAAACTCACCTGGCCCATCAGCACGGCACAGACATAACCGGCGATGACACCGCACAGGATGGGGATGAGTTTGATCCAGCCCTTGCAGAACACGGCGGCAATCAGGGTGACCGCCAGCGAGATCCCCGCCAGGGTCAGCGCCGTGGTGGCAGGCACCACCTGCTCACCGCCGGCACGGCCCATGGCCATGTTGCAGGCTACCTGAGCCACCGACAGGCCGATCACCATGATGACGGGACCGATGACCACGGGGGGCAGCAGCTTGTGCACGAAGCCCATGCCACGAGCGCGGATGATGGCCGCCAGGATGAAATACATGAAGCCCGCGGCAAACAGACCGAACATGGTGGAGGGCAGGCCCCAGGTCTGGGTGGCATAGATGATGGGGGCAATGAAGGCGAAGCTGGAGCCGAGGAAGATCGGCACCTGACGACGGGTGCAGAGCTGGAACAGCAGGGTGCCTACACCGGCGCCAAGCAGGGCCATGGAGGGGTTCAGACCGGTGAGCAGGGGCACCAGCACCATGGCACCGAAGGCGACAAACAGAATTTGCAGCCCGGCGACGCTTTGCTTGACCAAGGAAAACATGGGTATCCTTAATTTTTTGATAACTGACAGGGATATTTGACACTTTTCAGTCATCACAAGACGTTTTCAAGGCAGCCAACGGGCCAAACGGCGTCATTTGTTGCCTTTTACTGCTTGGGGAGGGCATGAAACTGGCTTTTTAGGCAGGATTCGCTGCTACAAGCATCGAGTATGCGATTTTACGCACTTTTGTGGCCGACGCCAATCGTTTTTCCGGGCAGATAGCATGGCAAGGGTTTCAACTGGTCGCCCGACCCGCCGCCCCGGTTGGGCCGAGATGGCTGCCGCCCCGGTGGCAGACGCAAAAAAACGGGGTGGCTGGCGCCACCCCGTCGCGTTTTTTCGAAACCCCGTCAGACCCGGCGATAGGGCAGGTAGACCGGCTCCCACATATGGCTCAGGATGTGCTCTTGCAGATCCTGACCGATGAGCGGGTGGGAGGGGTCGCGGCGCACGATATCCTTGAGCACTGCGGTCGCCACGTGCACCGAGATGTTGCGCAGCTCGCTGATCCTCGGGTAGACGGTGCCCCGGGCGAGATCCGCCTCGCTCACGCACTCCGCCAGCGCAAAGGCGGCGGTGGTGAAGATGTCCGGGCTTATCTCGCGGATCTGGCTGACGATGGCCGCCAGCCCCACGCCGGGGAAGATGAAGACGTTGTTGCCCTGACCGATGCGATAATCCTGCCCCTCATGGTGCACGTCCTTGAACGGGCTGCCGGTGGCGACGATGGCGCGCCCCTGGCTCCAGCGGAAGATGTCTTCCGGCAGGGCCTCGCAGTTGGCGGTGGGGTTGGAGAGGGGGAACACCATGGGGCGATCGCAGTGGGTCAGCATCAGCTGGATGTGCTCCTCCTGGAAGGCGCCACCGGCGCCGCTGGTGCCGAGCAGCACTGTGATGGGCACGTGGCGCAGCACCTCGGTCAGCCCCGCCTTGCCCTGCAGATCCCACTGGGCCAGCAAGAGGCCCGGCTTGGCGTAGCGGCGCTTGTACTCATCCAGCCCCTCGCGGTTGTCACACACCAGCCCCTGGGTATCCAGGATGTAGATGCGATCCCGCGCCGCCTGCGGATCCAGCCCCTCGCGGATCATCCCCGCGCAGATCTGATCCGCCACCCCGACCCCGCCAGCCCCGGCCCCGTAGACCAGGTAGTGCTGCTGGCCCAGGGTTTCCCCCTTGGATTTGACAGCCCCAATGATACCCGCCAGCACCACGGCCCCGGTGCCCTGGATGTCGTCATTGAACGACGGCAGCGCCTGCTGGTAGCGGGCCAGGTTGTTGAAGGCGTTGGACTTGCTGAAGTCCTCCCACTGCAGCACGGCGTTGGGGAAGTGGCGCTTGACCCCGGCCACGAACTTGTCGATGAAGTCGTCGTACTCCTTGCCGCGAATGCGCCTGTGGGGCTGCCCCAGGTACATGGGGTCATCCAGCAGCGCCTGGTTGTCGGTGCCCACGTCCAGCGCGATGGGCAGGCAGCAGGCGGGGTGGATGCCCGCCCCCAGGGTATAGAGGGCGAGCTTGCCGATGGGAATGCCCATACCCCCCACCCCCTGATCGCCGATGCCGAGGATCCCCTGGCTGTCGGTCACGACGATGATGCGCACCGCCTTGGCATCCATGTGGCGGGCGAGAGAGCCCATGTCCTCGACGTTCTTCGGGGTGATGTAGAGGCCGCGCGGCTTCTGGAAGCGGTGGCTGAACTCCTGGCACGCCTTGCCCACGGTCGGGGTGTAGATGTAGGGAGTCATCTCCTCCACGTGGCGGGACAGGAGGGCGTAGAACAGGGTTTCGTTGCGATCCTGCAAGGCTCGCAGGTTCTGGTACTTCTCGATGTCGCTGCAGGCGCTCAGGAAGGCCTCATAAACCCGCTCCAGCTGGGCTTCGAAAGTCTGCACCTGGGGCGGCAAGAGGCCGCCCAGCTCAAAATCGGCCCGCTCCTGTTCGGTGAAGGCGGTGCCCTTGTTGAGGTTGCGATCGTTGAGCAGATTGGTGCCCGTCAGCGCAACGGGGCGAAAATCGTGACCCTGTGCATCTTTCCACAGCAGATATTGTCCGGTAGCCATAGTCATTCTCTTTGATTTACATGAAGTTGCCATCAGGCAGGAGAGCAAGGCTCAGAATGCTGGGGATCATATGACGTTTGCCGATCCGGTTTTGTGAGCTTGGACAAACCCTGCGGCCAAAGGCGCCTTTGCCGGGGCAGCCGAAGGTTGCTCACGCGCCCGCCTTGGCGCAAGATCCCGACACGCCCCTGTGGGCATCCCTTTGCGAGCAACGGAGCACCATGACCCTTTCCTCTTCCCCCGCTTTTCTCGTCAGCGGCGTCATCCTCGCGGGCGGTCGCGCCACCCGCATGGGGGGCGATGACAAGGGCTGGGTGCCCCTCGCGGGCACTCCCCTGATCGAACACGTGCTGACCCGCCTGCGCCCCCAGGTGGACGAGGTGCTGATCAACGCCAACCGCAGCCAGGCTCGCTACCGGCAGCTTGCCCCCGTCATCGGGGACGCGCAGGCCGACTTCCAAGGGCCGCTGGCCGGCATGCTGGCGGGGCTGACGGCGGCCCGTCACGACTGGGTGCTGTTCGTCCCCTGTGACGGCCCCGCCCTGCCCCTTGATCTGATGACCCGCTTTCGCGCCGCCATCACCCCGGACACCGATCTGGTGGTGGCCCACGACGGGGAGCACCTCCAGCCCGTGGTCGCCCTGCTGCGCCGCGCCCTGCGCCC
Source organism: Aeromonas sp. R5-1 (assembly GCF_040908265.1). Taxonomy (NCBI): domain Bacteria; kingdom Pseudomonadati; phylum Pseudomonadota; class Gammaproteobacteria; order Aeromonadales; family Aeromonadaceae; genus Aeromonas; species Aeromonas sp. R5-1. Next base: position 33,051 of record NZ_JBFODJ010000077.1, on the reverse strand, counting down.
CTCCCTGAGCCAGGCGCTGGCGGACGGGGAGCGCAAGACCGGGGCCTGGTTTGCCCGCCACCGGATGGCGGTGGTGCCCTTTGCCGATCTGCCCGACGCCTTCGTCAACCTCAACAGCCCGGCCGAACTCGCCGCCTGGGAGGCGAGGCTGCGGGAAGGGGGCGCGCCATGAGCCCCCTGCCCCTGCTCGGCTTCGTCGCCTGGAGCGGCACCGGCAAGACCACCCTGCTGGAGCGCCTCATCCCGCGCCTGGTGGCGCGCGGTCTGCGCCTCGGGGTGCTCAAGCACACCCACCACGCCTTTGACATGGACCAGCCCGGCAAGGACAGCCACCGCCTGCGCCAGGCGGGCGCCACCCAGGTGATGGCGGCCTCCGACCGGCGCCACGCCCTGATCCGGGAGACCCCGGAGGGGGAGCCCCCCTTCGAGGCGCTGCTGGCCCGCTTCGATACGAGCGCCCTGGATCTGCTGTTGGTCGAGGGGTTCAAGCACAGGCGCTTTCCCAAGGTGGAGCTGTATCGCGCCGCCATCGGCCGGCCCCTGCTCTTCCCCGATGATCCTGACATCGTCGCCCTCGTGAGCGACGCTCCCCAGGCCACGACCCTGCCCCGATTCCCCTTCGAGGATCTGGAGGCCATCGCCGACTTCATCTGCGCCCGGTTGCCCCCGCACGCCCCCCGTCAGGCCCCGCCGCCTCTTCGCCTCTGCGCCCGGCTGCTGGCGGCCCTGCCCCCATCGGCAGAGCAGGGCGTTGTGCCCGGCTTGCTCAGTCAGGACGAGGCGGGCACCCTGCTGGTGCGCCCGGTGGATGGGGGCCACGACGGTGCCAACTGCCGCATCGAACGGGCGCCGGGTAGCGCGGCCCTTCCCCCCGGCGAGCGGGTCATGGTGCGCCTGCCGACAGGTGCGCCCCCATGAACCGGAGAAACGACGCAGGTCAAGGCGAATGCCGTCCCCCTTGCTATCCTCACAACCCTGACCCGAGATAAGAGAACGCCCTTGCGCCTCAATGCCCCGCTCTCCCGCTTCGATCTGCTCATCTATGGCCGCTACCGCCTGGTCCACGGCCTGCGCATCGCCCTGGCCTTCACCCTCACCTTCCTGCTGACCCGGGAGCTCAAGCTGCCGGAGAGCACCTGGCCCCTCATCACCCTGGTGGTGGTGATGGGCCCCATCTCGTTCTGGGGCAACGTGCTGTCGCGCGCCCTGCAACGGGTGGTGGGCACCGTCTTTGGCGCCGCCTGCGGGGTGGTGGCCCTCTATCTGGAGCTCTACTCCCTGCCCCTGATGCTGGCCTGGTGCTGCGCCATCATGTTCCTGTGCGGCTACCTGGCGCTCGGCAAGCGCCCCTATGTGGGGCTGCTCATCGGCATCACCCTGGGGGTCATCGTCGGCGGGGTGCCCGGGGACATCGAGACCGCGCTCTGGCGCAGCGGCGACGTCATCCTGGGATCGGTGCTGGCACTGCTGTTTTGCAGCATCTACCCCCAGCGGGCCTATACCCACTGGCGTCTGCAGATGCACGACACCCTGCAGCAGGCCGGGCGGCTCTACCACACCCACCTCTCCCCCAACGTGCTGGAGCGCCCCAAGCTCACCCGAAGCCATGCCCGCCTGCTCGCCAAAATAGTCAGCCTGCGCCCCCTGCTGGCCCCGGCGGTCAAGGAGACCCGCCTTGGCAGCCCGCTGTTCGAGGCGACCCAGACCACCCTTCGCAACAGCGTCTGCACCCTGGAGATGCTGGCCAACACCTACTGGCGGGATCGCCAGAGCCACTTCCTGATGCAGAGCCACCCGGGGCTTCGCGCCTGCCAGCAGGCGACGGAGTCGGTGCTCACCGAACTCGCCCTCATGCTCAAGAGCGGTGATACCACGGCGGCCGACCAGGCCATCGGCCGCCTGCAAGAGGCCGCCGCCCGGCTCGATGGGGACGCAAGCCAGGCGCCAGGCCAGGGACACGACCCCACCCTTGGCGGCTACCTCTGGCTCAATCTCCATCTCATCGAGCAGCTCGCCCACCTCCATCGCCTGCTGGGGCTGGTGCTGCAACCCTATGCCAAGCCCTCGGCCCGCCCCTGATCGCGCCGCCTGCAACCGCCCACAAAAAAAGCCCCGCCGATGCGGGGCTTGTTTGTCTCGGGCTCGCGCCTTAGCTTGCACGAGCCAGGGGCTGCTCCGGAGTGAGGTAGAGGGAGAAGTCCTCTATCCCCGCCTTCAGGGCGGCAAAGCAGTCGGGGTCGATGGCCGTGCCCAGGTTTTCCGCCATCATCTCCAGGGCCCTCGGCACCGGGATGGCATCCCGATAGGGACGCTTGGCGGTGATGGCATCGAAGATGTCGGCGGTGGTGATGATGCGCGTCTCCAGGGTGATCGCCTCCCCCTTGAGCCCCTTGGGGTAGCCCTTGCCGTCGAGTCGCTCATGGTGGGCGCCAGCCACCTGGGCCAGCTCCTCGAAGGCGCCGATGCGGCTCAGGATCTCCTCGGTGTAGGCGGCATGCATCTGCACCGCCGCCCACTCCTGCTCGTCAAGCTTGCCCGGCTTGTCGAGGATGGCGTTGCTCACCCCGAGCTTGCCCACGTCGTGGAGCAGGGCACCCCGCTTGAGCCAGCGTCGCCGTGGCTCGGACAGCCCCATCTGGGCGGCGAGGATGTCGGTATAGAGCGCCACCCTGCCGCTGTGCCCGGCGGTATAGGGGCTCTTGGAGTCCACCACCTGGCCGAAGGCCGCAGCAATCTCATCCAGATAATCCTCATCCAGCGCCACCTCCCCCTGCCCCGCCGGGTGGGCGAAGACCCGCTCCGCCAACGCGGGATCCGCCAGCCCTTGCCAGAAGGCGTCATCGGCCAGCGCCTCGAAGGCCTTGACCAGGGCGGGATCAAACCAGTTGCCGCTGCGCTCGCGCAGCTCCCTCATCGCCGCGTCCGGCCCGGCGGCGGCGTGAAACACGTCCACCACCTGACAGAGCAGGGCGATGCGGGAGAAGAGCGGAATGGCCTCCCCCGCCAGTTGTTGCGGCCGCCCTTTGCCGCTCCAGTGCTCATCCAGGGAGAGGATCCCCTGGGCCACCTCGTCGCTGAAACGCAACTGGCGGGCGATGTCCGCCCCCCGGTGGCAGCGGGTCAGGATCAGCTCGTTGGCTATCTGATCCCCGTTGCGAAAGATGTGGAACAGGCTGCGGAAACGGCCCAGCAGATCCGCCTGCAAGCCGGTGTGGCCCAGCACGAAGTTGACCACCTCGGAGAGGGAGCCATCCACCAGCTTGAAGTCGCGCTTGAAGTGAAGATCGTCGGTGAGATAGAGCTCGCAGATGCGGGCGGCATTGCTGCTGCACCCCAGATCCTTGAGCAACAGGGTGTAGTAGAGGTCGTGGCGCTGCCGGGCATCCAGTCCCAGTTGCTCCCCCAGACGAGAGCCTATCCAGCAACAGCGGATGCAATGGCCTCTCGGCTGCCCTTCCGTCATGTCCAGGGCATGGCTGAGAGAACCAATCAGCTCTGCCAAACGCAACCCGTTTACCGTCATAGCCCACTCCCTCTACATCGGGGCGTACTTGCCCGCAGGCATGTATAGCATTTGTTGGGAGTAAAGGATCAGGGGCGCGACAAATTATACCTGCACCGCTCCCCGACTTGCCGCCGCATCGCGCTGCTCGCGGCTCAGGGTCGAGACCAGTCTGTCGTCCAGATAGAGATCCAGTCGCTCCCCGCGCATCTCTCCCCGCATCAGGCTGCGCTGACCATCGATGTAGTGGATCTCCATCTGGGCGGTGCGCTCGTCCGGGTAGCTCACCTGTACCTCGCGCACCCCTTGGGGCAGCAGGGCCAGCGGCACCTGGTTGAGGGCAGGATCCAGGTGCGGGTTCACCTTGATGATCGCATCGCTCTTCTGATCCACCAGGGCGGGCGCCTTGCCGGTAATGGGGTTCTTGCCGGACCAGAATTCGATGGTGTTGAACACGAAGAGATCCGCCGTGGCCGCCAAGCCATAGACGGGGGAAAGGAGCACGAAGACGCCGGCACGGCCGTAGCGATTGTCCACCACGCTGAGGTTGCCCTTGGTCACCATGGAAGAGAGGCCCATCTGGCCCATGCAACCACCGAGCCCCAGGCTCGCCCCCATTCCCAGCAGCAGGGCCAGTGCCCTGCCTCTCTGTCGTACTGCCATTGTTGTCTACCTGCTCAATAAAAAGGAGGCGGCAGCCTAAACAAGGGGGCCGGGCGGCACAATGACGAAGGGGGGCGTCATACAGCCAGGGTTCAGCCTGGCCGTCCGATCGCTCACTCTGTTGGCAATCTTGCGGTCAGCCCCTCAGATGGAGAGGGCGGACACCGTCTGGGAGACCCTGTCCGCCTCCTGGTGGATCTCGCTCATCAGCTTGTCCACCCCGGCGATCTGCTGCTTGCCGAGTTCGGCGCTGCCCGCCACCCCGGCCATGTCGTCGGTCACCCTGGCGGTCAGCTCGCGGTTCTTCTGCACCACCTTGGCGATCTCGTCGGTAGAGAGCGACGTGCGGGCGGCCAGCTGGCGCACCTCGTCCGCCACCACCGCAAACCCGCGCCCCTGCTCCCCCGCCCGCGCCGCCTCGATGGCAGCGTTCAGGGCCAGCAGATTGGTCTGATCGGCGATGGCGCTGATGGTCGAGACGATGGCCTCGATGCTTCTGGACTGCTCGTTGAGCTGGCCGATGAGGGCGATGGCCTCATCCACCTGGGAGGCGATGAGGGAAGAGGTCTGCACCACGGCGCGTAGCAAGCCCGCCCCCTCCTCTGCGCTGTGCAGGGTCTCCTGGGCGGTGCTGTGGGCCAGGCGGGCCGCCTCCCGGGTGGCGTGGTTCTGCTCGATGCGCGCGGTGATGTCGCTGGCGAACTTCACCACCCGCACCACCTTGCCGCTGCCATCCCGGATGGGATTGTAGGTCGCCTCCAGCCAGACGGCCTGCCCCCGGCTGTTGTGGCGCATGAAGAGGCCGGATTTGAACTGGCCCCGGGCCAGCTCCTCCCAGAAACGGGGCTGCTCGCGCAGGAAGGTTTCGTCACAGAAGATCCTGTGGTGCCTGCCCGCGATCTCCCCCAGGGTGTAACCCATGACGCTCAGGAAGTTGGCATTGGCATGAATGATGTCGCCGTTCGGGGTGAACTCGATCATGGCCCGGGAACGGTCCAGCGCCTCGGTCAGCGCCTCGAGTCGCTCCAGCCGCTGGTGCTGTTCGGTGACGTCGCTGGCCATCTTGAGTACCCGGGTCACCCGGCCCTGGTGCTTCACCGGGAAATAGGTCGCCTCCAGCCAGCGCGTCTCCCCCTGCCGGTTCACGCGCTCGAAGGTGCCAGACTGCACCTCCCCCTGGGCGAGGCGGCGCCAGAACTGGCGATAGTCACCGGACTCCCCCCAGGCCCTCGGACAGAGCTGGCTGTGGGGCTGCCCAATCAGTTCGGCGGCACCATATCCCATCAGGGCCAGGAAAGGGGGGCTCGCCTCCTGGATGATCCCCTCCGGGCTGAAGATGACGGTGGCGGCACCCGCCTTGATCGCCTCTATGATGCCCTGCTCCTCGTCGAGCCGGGTCTGGCATGCCTGCAACTGCGCTTTGAGCTTCTGATTGAACATGACACTTCTTCCTCGTTGACCATCCCCATGGGCACCACGGCCTCACCCACAGAGGGTATCGGCACCGCCAGCGCCGACATAAGTGGTCGGACGACTGAAACGAATGGGGCGCGCAGTGTATAGAAAAGCGGCGATGCCGCCAAGGGCTCCCAGTACGCAGCCCTTGTGAAAGAGGATCAGCCCGGTGCAGAAAAAGAGGAGGCTAACGGCCAGGTACGCACTCGAGACAGGCAGGATTGCCAGCAAAGCCGAACCGTTCGTAGATAGCGCGCCCATCACTGCTGGCATGGAGCCACAGCTTGCCCAGTTGCTGCTCGCGGGCATACGCCACCATGGCCACCAGCAGGGCGTTCGCCATTCCCCGTCTGCGCCAGGCCGGCCGGGTGTAGATGTTGAGCAGGTACCCTTCCCGCCCCGCCAGATTGCCCGGGTAGGGCGGGCGCACGAAGAGTGCCAGGGTGGCGCACGCCACCACCTCGCCCTCCTCCTCCACCACCCAGCTACGGGCGCGACCCTCTTCCTGCGCCTGAATGAAGTAGGCCTGCGTCGCCTCCCTGAGGACCGGATCCTCATCGGGCCGGGCAAGTTCCCCCACCTCGCAAAAGAGCGCCATGCGCAGTGTCGTCAGGGCAGGAATATCGGCCGCCAGGGCCTCGCGAACCTTCATCTCTTCTCCTTTGCATTCCTTTCCCACCCCTCAGTCAGGCAGGGCTCGTGTGCGGCCACCTTACGCCGGAGGCGAGCGACGGGCAAGGCGCCAGCTGTCGAGCCCCAGGGGGCCCGCCCCCCACACGGCCAGGGTCAGCAGCATCCAGCCCCACAACTGGTGATCGTGAAAGCCTCCCGCCCAGAGGGCCGGGTAGGAGATGACCGCCATGGCGTTGAAGCCAAAGAGCAGCAAGGCGACCGGACGGGTGAAGAGGCCCGCCAGCAGGAAGAGGGGCAGCAACAGCTCGGTCGCCGTGCCCGCATAGGCCGCCCACTGCCAGGGCAGCAGGGGCACCTGATATTCGAACTCGAACAGATAGAGGGTGCTGTCCCAGGCCGTTAACTTGAGCCAGCCGGATCGCAGAAAAATGGTGGCGACCCAGAGCCTGGCAAGCAGCAACAGGCCACCGCTGCACCAGGGCAAGATGCGTTCAACAAGGGGGCCAAGGTGCCTGGCAAGGGTTTGCGTTGTCATGGGGCAAGCTCCAGATCGACCAGCAGGTCGAGGGTGATGAGGGGGGCCAGGTGTTCGGCCATGGCGGGATCCTGAGCCAGCAGGCTGGCCAGCGGCCTGCCCTGCAGGCAGCCTTGCAGCAGACGCCAGGCGGCGGCATCCAGGGGAATGGGGTCGACCCGGTGTCCGGGGCGTTTCTTGAGTGCCAGGGAGCAGACAGCATCCAGCTCCCTGACCGTCTCACCGCCGTGCAGGGCCATCTGCCAGAGCGCCAGCACCGGATGGGGGCTCTCCAGGAGTTGCAGATCGCAGGCAGGATGCAGCACTAGCCGCTCACAGTGCTCAGGGGTCATGGCGGCAAGCCGCTCGGCGGGCCAGTGCCGCGTCTCTGGTGCAAGCAGCGAGACCCGCTCCAGCCCCCACTCGAAGCGGGCCAGATCCCCGAGCCAGGGCAACGCGGCCGTGGTGGGCAAGCGTGCCAGCCAGTCGCCAAAGCCCTCCCCATAGTCCATGACGCTCCCCTCCTCCAGAGGTGCCGCCAGCACGAACCCTCGTGCCGCCGCCTCAAAGAAAGTCTCGCCAACCATGGCGCGTACCGCGGGGTAGCTGCTGGCGAGCACCTCGGTGAGGCCGAGGATGAAGTTGTTGCGATAGATCTGCAACAGGGCGTCGGGGGCAAAGCGTCCCGGCTGGATGTGCCCGAGGATGGCATCATCCTGGCCGAGCAGACCGCTCGCAAAAGCGCGTTGCAGGGAAACAAGCTCAGACATAAGTGGCCTCCCCGAGCAGACCGCTCGCAAAAGTACCTTGCGGGGAAACAAGCTCAGACATAAGTGGCCTCCCCGAGCAGACCGCTCGCAAAAGTACCTTGCGGGGAAACAAGCTCAGACATGGGCGGCCTCCCTGGATGTTTGCTGTGCCGCGCTCAGGATCTCGCTGGCACGCTGCGCCTCTCCCAGCAGTACCGGCAGCGGGGGGATCGCCAGATCCCATTCAATCAGGGTGGGGATGGCGCGCTGCTGGCAGACCTGCTCGTAGAGCACCCAGACGGGCTCGGCCACGGGGGTGCTGTGGGTGTCGATATAGAGGGGCCCCTGGGGCAGGTGCTTCTCGGTAAAACCGGCCAGGTGAATTTCGCCGACCATGTCGAGGTCGATAGTCGCCAGATAGTCGTCCACCTCCAGGCCGTGATTGACCGCGCTCACATGGAGGTTGTTGAGATCGAGCAGGACGCCGCAACCGCTGCGCCCAGCCAGCTCGGCCAGAAACTCGGCCTCCCCCATCTCCCCCGCCAGTTGCAGGTAGGAGGAGGGATTCTCGACCAGCAGTTGTCTGCCCAGTGTCTGCTGCACCCGATCTATCTTGTCGCTCATGTGCAAAAGAGCGGCCCGGGTGTAGGGCATGGGCAACAGATCGTTGAAATAGCGCCCGCCGATGCTGCCCCAGCTCAGGTGCTCCGACACCCGTACCGGCGAGATGGCCGCCACCAGGGCTGCCAGCCGGCGCAGGTGCCCGGCATCGAGCGGATCGGCGGAGCCCAGCGACATGCCGACTCCGTGAAGGCTCACGGGGTAGTGCCTCGCAAGCTCCGCCAGCACCTCGAAGCCCTGGTTGTGGCGCTCGAAGTAGTTTTCGCTGTGTACCTCAAGCCAGCCCACTCCGGGCAGGGTGTGGCGGATCTCGTCGTAGTGCGGGGTGCGTAAACCGATACCGATCAAGGGGTTCATGGCTGGGCTCTCAATAGATAGGGCCATGATGTGGCGGGCGCCACACCATGGCATGCGGCTTACTTGGGTTGCAGGGACCCGCCAGCGAGCTTCTCGCACAGCCCCTTGGGCACCACCACGAAGGCATCCCCCTGGGCATCCATCTTGGCGGTGCCGGCGCAGGATCCGCCCTTGGTGGCGCAATCGTTCTTGCCCGCCTTGACCACGCCGTAGCACTTCTCCTTGTCATCCGCAGCCATGGCCGGCGCGGCGATGAACTGGGCACCCAGGGCCAGCAGACCCGTCATGGCAGAGGCGATGGCAGTACTTTTTTTCACGTTCATGTCTCTATTCCTTGTTGTCGAGAGTGATGTCTCCGGCGCATCTCATCCGGCTACGTTCAATAGAACCGGACGAGGGGGGAAAAGATTTCCCAAAAAACGGCACCAACTCGCTATTAACAAACAAGAAAGCGGTAACCATCTGATTTAAAGGCATAAAATACGATGAAAAAAACAGGACGACGAGTGCCTCCCCCATGGTGCTCATGGCCGTTGACCCCGTCACTCGCCGTCCACCCCTTGTCTGCTTTGCACCCGAGGGGCCTATAGTGTCTTGAGTCCTTCCACCCAAAGGTGTCCCATGAATGCTCCCCGTCCCCCCAGATGCACCCTGTCGCTGCCCATCTTCATCCCGGGTCTGCTCTTCATCCTGGCGCTGCTGGCCATCTGCTCCCTGGCCCCGGAGGCCGCCGCCCGCTTCTTCGGCAGCGGCCAGAGCTGGATAGCCCAGCACTTCAGCTGGTTCTATGTGCTGGTGGTCGGCATGTTCCTGATCCTGCTGCTGGTGATCGCCTTCAGCCACTTTGGCAACATTCGCCTTGGGCCGGACGATGCCCGCCCGGAGTTCAGCTTCACCTCCTGGCTCGCCATGCTGTTTGCCGCCGGCATGGGGATAGGGCTCATGTATTTCGGGGTGGGCGAGCCCATGAGTCACTTCGTCTCCCCGCCCCAGGCGACGCCCCTGACCCAGGTGGCCGCCCGCGAGGCCATGGTCACCACCTTCTTCCACTGGGGCTTTCACGCCTGGGCCGTCTACGCCATCGTCGGCCTGGTGCTGGCCTACTTCGGCTTTCGCTACAACCTGCCCCTGACCATCCGCTCCGGCCTCTATCCCATCTTCAAGGAGAAGATCCACGGGCCGCTCGGCCACGCGGTGGACGTCTTCGCCCTGGTGGGCACCATCTTCGGCATCGCCACCACCCTGGGCTATGGCGTGATGCAGCTCTCGGCGGGGATCACCCGCCTCACCGGCATGGACACCTCGGGGGAGCTGTTTCGCTTCGGCCTCATCGGGGTCGTCATTGCCCTCGCCGGCATCTCGGCTGTCACCGGTCTCGACAAGGGGGTGAAGCGCCTCTCCGAGCTCAACCTCTTTCTCGCCATCGTGCTCCTGCTGTTCGTGCTGGTAGCCGGCCCCACCCAGTACCTGCTGGGAGCCCTCTCGGAGAACATTGGCAACTATGTCTCCTCTTTGAGCCAGCTCACCTTCCGCACCTTCACCTACAGCGAGACCCGCCAGGCGGGCTGGTTCGGCAACTGGACCCTGCTCTACTGGGCCTGGTGGATCTCCTGGTCCCCCTTCGTCGGTCTCTTCATCGCCCGCATCTCCCGCGGACGCACCCTGCGCGAATTCATCCTCGGCGTCCTGTTCGTGCCCACCGCCTTCAACCTGCTCTGGATGACGGTGTTCGGCAACGCCGCCATCTGGGCCAGCCAGCATGAGGGGGGCACAAGCCTCATCGACTCGGTCGGCAACATCGACACCCTGCTGTTCAACTTCTTTGACCTCTTACCGGGAACGGACATCACCTCGGCGCTCGCGGTGATCCTCATCAGCGTCTTCTTCGTCACCTCCGCCGACTCGGGCGCCTTCGTCATCGACAACATCGCTACCCAGGGCAAGGAGGGCTCACCGATCTGGCAGCGCCTGTTCTGGGCTCTGCTGCTCGGGGTCACCGCGGGTACCCTGATGAGCACAGGGGGGCTGGCGGCACTCCAGTCCATGACCCTCATCGCCGCCCTGCCGTTTGCCTTCATCATGGTGCTACTTTGCCTCGGACTCTGCCGCGGCCTTGTCGCAGACAAGGAGCACTCGGCCAGGCGCCTCTCCCCCGCCACTGACTTCTGGAACGGCAAGCAGTGGCGCACCCGGATGGATCACCTGCTGCGCCCCTCCACCGAGCAGGAGGCCCGCGCCTTTTTGGACAAGGTCGCCCTGCCCGCCCTGACGGCCCTGAGTCAGGAGTTCGCTGCCCGGGGCATCACCAGCCGGGTCGAAGAGGATGGGCCAGATCAGTGCCATCTGCTGGTGCCCCAGCAAGGCCGCCGGGACTTCTGCTACGGGGTGCGCATCGAGGCCCGCCCCGCACCCGCCTTCAACCCCCTGGAGGCGGCCCACAACCACGATCCCGAGGCCCGCATCTTCGAGCCCATCACCTATTTTGCCGATGGCCGCGCCGGTTACGACATCCAGTACCTGACCCGGGACGAGCTGAGTGCCGACGTCTTGCGCCAGTACGAGCGCTATCTGGTGCTGAGCCAGGACGAGGGGCAGGATCTGCTAAGCAGCGCCCCCGAACATACCCAGCCAACCCAGGGAGAGTGATGACCAGGCAGGGATCAAGTCAGCTCCCCGCCCACAGCTTATGGCCGGGCACACTGGCGGCGAGAGCTGCCCCCACCACCCATCACAACAGAGAAAGGGGCCCCAGGGCCCCTTTCTCGTCACTGCCTCAACCAGCGTTGGTGTCAGAGCCTCACCGGCTCAGGCGGTTTTCACGCACTTCTGGATAAAGCTGTTCTTGGCCGCCCCGGCGAGCTTCTTGTCCGCCGCCGCCTTCTCGCACTGGGTCGCCTTGTCAGCGGCCCCGTCCGTCTTCAGGCACTTTTGCACGAAGCTGTTCTTGGCCGCGCCAGCCAGCTTCTTGTCGGCGGCCGCTTTCTCACACTGGCTTGCCTTGGCACTGGCGGAGGCATCCTTGACGCACTTGCCCACAAAGCTGGTCTTGGCGGCGCCCGCCAGCTTCTTCACCGCCGCCTGGGCCTCGCACTCTTGCTGCGCGCCAGAGGTCGCGCTCTGGGCTACCCCCATTCCCATGCCCATGACCGTCACACATAGACTCAATACCATCAGGATCCGCTTCATATGTCACACTCCCATCGTTCTATCCATTGTGATTGGCCCCCACTCACGCGGGCCAAACGAGGCACCCTCGCCTCGCTGCACTATAGTCCCCCCTCCCCGTGACAACAAAATACCCCTTCCTCTTCGACAACCCCCTTCCAGCCCCTCCCTCCGGCCACCCGGCGCCTTCACTTCAATTGTTGAGCTGGCGCAAAAATCCAGCGCTTCCTTGCGGTTGCGTCAACTTTTGACTGGTTTGCGTATGAGGCTTGAGGATATGCTGGCCATTCGGCGCCTACAGCACCATCCGGGCCCCGCCCGCTGGTCGATGGAGCATATTGGAAGCTGTAATCCAGGGGCGGTAGCGTGGGATAGACGATAGACAGATATCTTAACAGGCAAATTAAATTGTCGCGAATAAATAGCTGTCAAATAAAAGTCACCTTCTTGGCAATTTTTTATACCTTACTTCGTTCAGCGCTGATCTACTAGGGAAAGTGCGAACAAGTATCCCACGAACAAAAAATGAAAATTTTAGTCATTTAATATCAATGGGTTACCAGTAAATGCTCTCGTGCCATATGACTTATTCGCACCTTCCTTAGATGTTGTATCGACATAATAAATTCTCGCCCTCACACTTCGGAAAACAAGAAATATGAAATCTGGGACACCCACCTTTTTGACGGATGGCAGGTCCATGTTTCAGGGCCAAAAAAAAGGTGGGTGTCCCAATTTGGAAGTCCAAAAACCATCCCGCCCGGGATGGTTTTTTATTGGATGGCTTGAAAGACAGGGATCTTCTTACCACCGTCCCTGGGGTGGCTGCTGGTTGCGCGACTCCACCATGGCAATGAGGATGGCCATCAGGCTCGATATCAGCATCAGCACCATAGCGATGGGCAATGAGAACAGGGCGTAATAAGTGCGCCCGATTTCTGCCAGGACGGTGTCTGCGGACACCATAAACGGCAGCGGCAACAGTAATATCAGGGCGAAGTAAAAGATGATCCTGGCGATCATCAGGGGGTTTTGAGGGACTGGGTCACTATTTTTCGGTACGGCCACATGATGGTCTGCTCCCTGCACTGTGGTGTTGTTGTCGATAAGCCGCGCCGTCGAGGCATCTGCGGCTCTGCTCGTCCATGAAGGGTGTCACCCTGATTAGCAGCCACGGCAGACCGGGTCAACGGGCCACGGGGGGCTGGAAATGACCCGCCTACAGGGTTGTGCTGCCAGGGGCGAACATAACAACGAAAGTGCAAACCAGATTCGTAAAAACGTCGCAGCAATCACTGTCAGCGCACTTTCTGACAGCAGGTTGTGAGGCACAGCCAAAACGGGGAGTTGCGCCTTGGGCAGCGCTGTGATGCCCCCTCCCAGGCAGAGCGGCGCCCTGCGTGCGGCTCGGGTTCTCCGGCCTGCATGGCTTGGCTCTTGCTACTCAATCTGGCTAGCCGAGCCAGTGTGACTGCGCTAGTCAGTTGCAGGCCGATCGCCAGGCTGCTGCGCTCCCAGCAGCGTGGTGCCGTAGGAGTTGTCCACCGTGCAGCGCCACTGCCCGCCGGGCTCTTTGCGAAACACATAGGTGGCGCGCCGGGTTTCATCGATCCACCCCTCTCCGCCCGGGTAGCGCAGCCGGGTCTCCATGATCACCAGGGCGTTGTCGGCCCCCTCGATCACCTCCATGGCCCCCTGGGTCACCTCAAGCTGGCCGTCAAAGTAATCGGAGATGGCAGTGAAGGCGCGGCGGATGGCGGGAATGCCGCGCACCACCATGCCGGGTTTGATCACCAGGGCGGCGTCTTCGGCGTAGAAGGCCATCAGGGCCTCGAAGTCGCGCCGGGAGATGGCGGCGTCACAGGTCTCGATCAGGGTGCGAAGGGGATGCGGGCTCATGCCGTGCTCCTTGTTTCAGGGGGATCTGGGCGGGCTACCCGCCCAATACCGGACATCAATACCGGACATAAAAAATCCCCCGCTTTCGTGAAAAAGCGGGGGATCGTCAGCGTCTCATGACGGCTTAACCGAGCAGGAAGGCCTTGAGGCGGCCAAAGTCGGCGGGCAGATCGTGGGACAGGAGCGGCAGCGCGGCGTGCTTGGCGAGCGGGCCCGGCAGCGGTACATCCAGATTCAGGATCTCGTCCACCGACTCCTTGAACTTGGCCGGATGGGCGGTGCAGAGGAACACACCGACCTCGTCTTGCCCAAGCTGCTCGTTCAGCAGATCCCAGGCAATCGCCCCGTGGGGCTCGCACAGGTAATCCAGCTGATGGAGGCGTTTGAGCGCATCGCGGGTCTGGGCATCGTCACGCATCCCTGAGCCCAAGGTTTCCAGCGCCCAGCCCTTGCGACGGCACAGCTCTTCCACGCGCGGCCAGTTGTTGGGGCGGCTCACGTCCATGGCGTTCGACAGGGTCGCGACTGTCTGGTGCGGCTCCCACTGGCCGGTTTTCAGGTAGCGCGGCACGGTGTCGTTGGCGTTGGTGGCGGCGATAAAGCGCTTCACCGGCAGCCCCAGCGCCTTGGCGATGAGACCCGCGGTGAGGTTGCCAAAGTTGCCGGACGGCACGCTGATGACCGCCTTGGCGCGATCGGCTTTCGGCAACTGGGCCACGGCTTCGAAGTAGTAGCAGACCTGGGCCAGCAGGCGGCTGATATTGATGGAGTTGGCGGAGTTGAGGCCGATGGCGGTCTTGAGCCCTTCATCGTCGAAGGCATCCTTGACCAGCGCCTGGCAGGCATCGAAGTCACCGTCGATGGCGAGGGTGCGGATGTTGCCGCCTAAGGTGCAGAAGAGCGCCTCCTGCAAGGGGCTTATCTTGCCCTTGGGGTAGAGGATCACCACTTCAATCCCCTCCAGGCCATAGAAGGCGTGGGCCACGGCGGCACCGGTGTCGCCGGAGGTGGCGGTGAGGATGGTGATCTTGTCATTGGTTCTGAACGCAGCCAGACACTGGGCCATGAAGCGGCCGCCGAAATCCTTGAACGCCAGGGTCGGGCCATGGAACAGCTCCAGGGCATAGGTGCCATCTTTGAGCTTCACCAGGGGCGCCGGGAAGGTGAAAGCGGCGTCGATAAGCTCGCTCACCTTGGCAGCCGGCACTTCGTCACCCAGCAGGTGGCTCAGGATGCGGGCCGAGCGCTCGACCAGCGGCAGATCCAGCAGGGCATCCACGTCGGCCAGCGGCGCCAGGGTCTCTGGGAAGAACAGCCCCTGCTCGCGGCCCAACCCCTGACGCACCGCCTGGGCGAAGCTCACCTGTTCACTCTTGTCCTTGATGTTGTAAAGATTCATAGCTCGCTTCCTGTTACCCGTGCCCCGGCCATGTCCAGTTTGCAGACCCGGGCAAATCCATCTTCATTGCGCACAAAGTGCGCTTCCATCCACTCTTTCATGCGTTCGGCCTGGGCCAGATCCTTCATCACCACGAACACGGTGGGACCGGACCCCGAGATGCCGGTGGCCAGCGCCCCGTTCTGGGCCCCCTGGGCCCGCACCTCGTTGAAACCTTCAATCAGGGCCGCGCGATAAGGCTCGGCGATCACGTCTTTCAGGACGCTGGCGGCCAGCCCTTCCTGGCGGCTGTAGCTGGCATGCACAAAGGCGGCCAGCCGGCGGCCATAGGTGAGGCAGTCCTGGCGGCGATACTGGGCCGGCAGGATGGCGCGGGCGGCGGCGGTGGAGACCACGGTGCCCGGGTAGCAGACCACCCAGTACCACTCGTCAAACACCGGGATGCCCTGGCTGATGACGCCCCCCTCCTCCAGCACCAGTTGCATGCCGCCCAGATAACAGGGCGCCACGTTGTCGTAATGGACGGAGCCGGAGATCTTCCCTTCCATCTCCCCCATCAGCAGCAGCAGGTCGTGTTCATTCAGGGGCGCGCCGTGGAAGGCGTTGAGCCCTTCCAGCGCCGCCACCACGCTGCAGGCGCTCGATCCCAGACCCGAGCCCACCGGCAGGTTCTTCTCCAGCACCATTTCCAGTGGCTTGAGACCCAGGCCGCGCTTCTCGAGCGCCTCGCCATAGGCGACCCAGCAGTCGTGGAGGATGTTCTTTTTCGGGTCGTCCGGCAACTTGTGGGCGTAACGGCCCACGGAAGAGAGAGCGAAAGGCACCTCTGCCGATTTGACCTGGACGCGATCCCCCAGCAGGGAGCCATCCACGGGGGCGAGCGCTGCCCCCAGGACGTCAAAACCCACGCTCAGGTTGGCGCTGGAGGCCGGGGCATAGGCCACCACGCTGCCGCCGATTTCTACATTCGGGTTCATCTCTGAACTCATGTTACAGCTCCTGCTTCCAGTTCTGTGTGCGCAGCACGTCGGCGAAGACACCGGCGGCGGTCACTTCGGTCCCTGCGCCATAGCCGCGCAGTACCAGGGGGATGGGCTGGTAATAGGTGGAGAAGAAGGCGAGCGCGTTCTCCCCGTCTTTTACCTTGAACAGGGGCTCGTCGCCACCCACCGCCTTGATGGCCACCTTGCACTTGCCACCCTCGATGGAGCCGACGTAACGCAGCACCTTGCCTTCACGCTGGGCCGCCGCGAACTGGTCGCGGAACCAGCCGTCGGCCTCGGGCAGGCGGGCCATGAAGGCTTCCACGTCGCCGCTCACGTCAAAGCCCGGCGGCAGTGCCTGCTCCACCTCCACATCGGAGAGCTCCAGCGCCATGCCGGCCTCGCGGGCCAGGATCAGGAGCTTGCGAGCCACGTCCATGCCATTCAGGTCATCGCGGGGATCCGGCTCGGTGAAGCCGTTGCCGCGGGCGATCTGGGTAGCCTCGGAGAAGGCCATCCCCTCGTCCAGCTTGCCGAAGATGAAGGAGAGCGACCCGGACAGGATGCCGTCGAAGGCGCGCAGCTTGTCGCCGGCCTTGATGAGGTTTTGCAGGTTCTCGATGACCGGCAGGCCAGCGCCCACGTTGGTCTCGTACAGGAACTTGCGGCGGGTCTGGCGGGCGGTGCGACGCAGCGCCTTGTAGTAATCGAGCGACCCGGTGTTGGCCTTCTTGTTCGGGGTGACCACGTGGAAACCGGCCCCGAGGAAGTCGGCGTACTGGACGGCCACGGCTTCGCTCGAGGTGCAATCGACGATCACCGGGTTGATGAGGTGGCTCTCTTCCACCAGCTTCTTCACCGCCTCCAGGCTGAAACTGCCTTGTGCTTCCACCAGCTGTTCACGCCAGTTGGCGAGGGCCAGACCATCCTTGTTGACCGCCATCTGACGGCTGTTGGCGATACCTACTACTCGCAGGCCGGTGCCCTGCTCGGCCAGTACCGGCTGCTGGCGGGCAATCTGATCCACCAGGGCCGCACCGACGCCGCCCACCCCGACCACGAAGAGATCGATGAACTGCTGGCTGCCAAAGAAGTTCTGGTGGCACGCCTTGATGGCTTCCGCCACCTTGCCGGAGCGCACGACCGCGGAGATGGAGCGCTCGCTCGACCCTTGCGCGATGGCGACGATGTTGATGGAGGCCTGGGCCAGGGAGGTGAAGAAGCGCGCCGCCATCCCCTTGGAGGTGCGCATGCCGTCACCGATGAGGGAGATGATGGCCAGATCGGTCATGATCTCGAGCGGGTCCAGCAACTGGTTCTTGAACTCCAGCTCGAACTCGCGCTCCAGCACCTTGCGGGTCTTGTCGCTGTCGTAGCTGTGGATACAGAAGCTGACGCTGTACTCGGAGGACGACTGGGTGATCAGCACGATGCTGACCCCGGCGCGGGAGACGGCGGAGAAGATGCGACCGGCCATGCCCACCATCCCCTTCATGCCGGGACCGGAGACATTGAACATGCACATGCCGGAGAGATCCGAGATGGCCTTCACCTTCAGATCGTCATTCCCCTGATCGACCCCGATGAGGGTACCCGGACCCTGAGGGTTGAAGCTGTTCTTGATGAGGCAGGGAATGTGGAACTGGGCCACGGGGGCGATGGTCTTCGGGTGCAGCACCTTGGCACCGAAGTAGGAGAGCTCCATCGCCTCTTTATAGGAGAGGGTTTTGAGCAGGTAGGCATCCGGTACCAGGCGCGGGTCGCAGTTGTAGCAGCCCTCCACGTCGGTCCAGATCTCGCAGCACTCGGCATCGACACAGGCGGCCAAGACGGCTGCGGAATAGTCGGAGCCGTTGCGGCCCAGCAGCACGGTCTCGCCCTTGTCGCTGCCACCGGTGAAGCCCGGCATCAGGTAGAGACAATCAGAGCGCAGGCCCTTGGCGGCGAAGCGCACCCGGGAGGCTTCGATGTCCACATGGGCTTCGAGGTAGCCGCCATCGGTGACCAGCAACTGCTCGGGCACGATGAGATCCAGCTCGAGGCCGCGCACCCGCAAGAGCTCGTGCATGAAGGCGATGGAGAGGTTCTCGCCACGGCTCAGGATGCGGGCCTGGACGTTGTCCGGGCACAGCCCCAGCAGACGGATACCCTGCATCAGCCGCTCGACCTGATCCAGTTCGCTGGTCAAACGAGCCTGCAGCGCCTTGTCATCCAGCGCGGGATAGGCGGCCTTCAAGCCGGCCAGCAGGCGGGAGAAGATGCCGTTGATCTCGAACAGGGTACTGCTTGCATCCATGCCGCGACTGGTCTGTTCCACCAGGGCGACCAGGTGATTGGTCACCTTGGCCGGTGCCGACAGCACCAGGGCCACCTGGGATTGGCCATGGGTATTCACCGCGATATCGGCAACCCGCAAGAAACGCTCTGCGTCGGCCAGTGACGACCCGCCAAATTTCAACACTCTCATCGCTATCTCCCTGTATTCCCTGCAAATTGATCTGCTAATTGGTCTAAAAACAATCCAACAAAAAAGGCCCGTACTGGGTGGGTACGGGCCTTTTTCTGATTTCTGTGCTTGTTCGTCAGCGCATCAACCGGCCCCAGTGCCACCTGTGGTGGTACCGGTAATAATGGTGGTGGTGATGATGTTGGTGAATAGCTGCATGACGAACACTCTTGAACGAATCTGGTTGTTAGCAATACCGCGCCCGGCGAGGGGCTGTCAACCTAAACCTCCTTGCCAAACTTGCGGGCAAGGTCTTTGCAGAGCAGATGTAGCATATTGAGATCCCGCTGCGGCAGCATGGGCACTCGGTCCATCACCCATTGATGCAGTTTTTCATCCTGCGAAACTCCGATTTCACCAAGCAATTCTGCTGTTTTTGATTTCAGCACGCGAACCTGCCCGGCACTCTCGAAATTTTCTGCTACGTCCTGCTCGTCGCTCACTTTCTGGTCATCGAGCAGCGGACTCAGCTCATAGGCATACAGCATGATCGCCTGACCCAGGTTCAGGGACGGGTATGAGACCTTGAGAGGCAGGTAGCTGATGAGATCCACCTGAGCAAGCTGTTCGTTGGAGAGTCCGGACTCCTCGCAGCCAAACACGATGGCCACCTTCTCGAGGGAGGGCTTGGCCCGGATCTGGTCGCGAATGTCCGCCGGGGTGAGGTAGTGCTGGTAGCGGCCGCGCTGCCGGGCGGTGGTGGCGACCACCAGATCCATGTCCGCCAGGGCCTCTTCCAGGGTGTCGAAGGCTTGCGCATCCGTCAGGATCTCCTGCGCCCCGTGGGCAACCCAGCTCGCCTCCTCCTCTTCGTGCACCCGGCTCCCCACCAGTCGCATGGCGTCGAAGCCCATGGTCTTCATGGCGCGAGCAGCAGCCCCCACGTTGGCGGCACGGGCTGGCGACACCAGCACAAAATAGAGTTTCATCGGGTTCTCTCCAGGATGAGGCCGACGCCGCGAACTGCGGCGAACCGTCGGCAAAACAGGGGCGCAATCTACCGTTTATCCCGAAATATTGCCACTTGAACAGATGTTTGGATGTTGCCATAGTGGCCTTGGACGCGAGTCCGCCGCCTCAGGGCACTGACGCCATGGGCCCGACAGATCACAAGGAAGAGAGAGATGCAGCAGCCATTGGAGCAGGCGGTCGCCGAGACGATCCTGCAACGTTTTGAGTCGTTTTACAGCCGCTTTCTCGAGATAACCCAGGGCAGCAAGAGCCGTTTCGAGAACAGCGACTGGCTGGGGGTGCAGCTCGCCGGTCGAGAGCGCATCCGCCTCTATGATCACCATGTCGGCGCCACCACGGCGCAGATCAAACAGATGATGGGGGAGCAGCTGCCGACCCAGGCCCTGCTCAAGCAGGTGAAAGGCGCCTTCAGCGATCTCCTGCCCCGCTGCGAGAACTTCGAGGTGGCGGAGTCCTTCTTCAATTCCGTCTATCGCCGCATCTTCCGCCATCGCAACATCCGCGACGAGAACCTTTATATCCACCCCTTCGTGAGCCGGGGTGACAAGCCTGATCTGGGATCCTTGCTGCGTATCTATCGCACCGATCTCTCCCACCTGCCCCAGACCCTGAGCCAGTTGCTCGGAGATTACAGCTTCACCCTCCCTTTCGAAGACAAGCAGCGGGACATCATGGACATCCACCGCCATCTGGCAGAGAGCGGCCCGGCCATCCTGCACGAGGAGCCCTTCGCCATCGAGCTGCTCAGGGAAGTGTTCTATCGCAACAAGGGAGCCTATCTGGTGGGGCTCATCCGGGTGAAGGGAGAAGTCTATCCCTTCATCCTGCCCCTGCTCAGCACCGGTCAGAGCATCTATGTGGACACCGTCATCTTCGAGCCGGAGCTGGCCTCCATCGTGTTCGGCTTCGCCCGCGCCTACTTCATGGTTTATGCCCCGGTACCGGCGCTCTTTGTGGCCTTCCTTCGCCAGATCATGCCCCGCAAACCGGACTATGAAATATACAACGCCATCGGCTGCCAGAAACACGGCAAGACCGAGCTCTATCGTCACTACCAGCAGCACCTGGCCCAGAGCCGGGAGCAGTTCGTCATTGCGCCCGGCATCAAGGGGATGGTGATGAGCGTGTTCACCCTCCCCTCCTACGATGTGGTGTTCAAGGTGATAAAAGACGAGTTCACCCCGCCCAAGGAGGTGAGCCACGAGCAGGTGAAGGAGAAATACCGGCTGGTAAAACAGCACGATAGAGTGGGCCGCATGGCAGATACCCAGGAGTTCACCAACTTCGAGTTTCCCCTCGATCGCATCTCGCCGGAGCTGTTGGCCGAGCTCAAGGCGGTGGCGCCCTCTGCGCTTACCCTCACCGCCGACAAGCTGGTGATCAAACACCTCTACACCGAGCGCAAGATGATCCCCCTGAACCTCTATCTGGATCAGGCGGACGAACAGCAGACCCGCCTCGCCCTGGAGGAGTACGGCAACGCCATCCGCCAGCTCGCGGCGGCCAACATCTTCCCCGGCGACATGCTGTTCAAGAACTTCGGGGTGACTCGCCACGGCAGGGTGGTCTTCTATGACTACGACGAGATCTGCTATATGACGGAGTGCAACTTCCGCCAGATCCCGCCGCCGCGCTACCCGGAGGACGAGTGGAGCGCCGAACCCTGGTATTCGGTGGCACCCAACGACATCTTCCCGGAGGAGTTCGCCACCTTCCTGCTGCAAAAACCCCAGGTACGGGAGATCATGATGCAGTTGCACAAGGAGCTCTTCGATGCCAACTACTGGAAGATGCTGCAGAGCAACATCAAGGAGGGGATGTTCGAGGATGTCTATCCCTACCGGCGCAAGAAGCGGTTTCGCTTCCAGCGAGGGGGATGACCCGGCATCAGGCACAAAAAGGGACGCTATTGCGTCCCTTTTCACATTCTCCTGCACGCTGGCGCAGGGGTCGCCTGCGACAGCCTTTGACGAGATCCCGGCTTATTTCACGGCGTCAAAGGTCAGCAAGGTGGCCTTGTCGGCATCCTTTAGCACCAGCTGTTTGCCGCTGATCTGGAAACTCGCCACCTTCTCCAGGGTCTGCAGGTAGTTCATTTCCTTGCCGGCCAGATCCCCCGCACACATCATGCGCGTCGAACCCATGGCGCCCAGCGTCAACACGCCGTCACCCTGCTCTGTGATGCCGCCAAAGTAGCGGTTGCAGCCGCCCTTGCCCGCCACCTTGTCACCGGCGACCTGCAGGGTGAAGGTATCACCGCTCGCCCCTTGCAGTTGCCAGGTCGATGCCTGCAATTGTGCCAGCGTGGAACCCGTAGTCATGGCGCAGCCTCCCAGGGCCAGAGCGGCCAGCAGGATCAGTTTGTGGTTCATCAGTTCACCTCGTGATGGCGCGTGTCGTAACGACACGGAGTGAGGGGCCTGTGTACCATGACTGCGGCGTCAATCAAAACTCTTTTATTGTGATCGGGGTTCCCTTTACTCCCCGCTGGCATGTGCCATGCTTGTAGTCCTGTTCGGACCCAGGGAGGGGAAACGAATGGTCAAGTCTCTCGTCATCGCCATGGCATCCAGCCTCGTCTTTTCGGCTCAGGCCGCCGACTGGAGTTTTCTCCAGACCGAATCGGACAACCCGCTCTACGTCAAAAGCTATTCCGGCGTACTGCTCGGCAACCAGAGCCATCTTGGCGACAACTTCGACCTCTGGCTCATCAATACCGGCTACCAATACCCGCTTCAGGATGACATCAGCCTCTACATGGAGGCCGGCCCCGCCATCGGCCCCCAAAGCGGGCAGGCCGGGTTCAATATCAGCTCAGGGGTGCGCTATCGCCTCTCCCCGTCACTCAACATCGGCAGCCAGCTCAAGCAGCTGGGGGTGAGCAAGGCCAGCACCCTGGTTGAGCTCAACAGCAGCCTGCTGCTGACGCCCCAGCTCGCGCTGACCGCCAACTACGGACTCAGTGCCTTCAGCACGGAACACTTTCTCACTCTGGGAGTGGGCTTCAACTTCTGAGGTTCAGAGGAGCCTGGCGCCGCTCACCAGCACACCGTTGAGGTCGGCGTAGACATAGTCGCCGGGCGCTATGGTCACACCGGCAAAAGAGACCACGGTGTCCAGCGTGCCCAGGCCCCGTTTCTCTGTCTTGACCGGGCAGGGGGCCAGGGCCTTGACCCCCAGCGCCAGGGTCGCCAACGTCCCCACATCCCGCACGGCACCATTGATGAGGATCCCCTCCCACCCCTGCTCCACCGCCTTGATGGCCAGCTGATCCCCGAGCAGCGCCCGACGCAGGGAGCCGCCCCCGTCGATCACCATCACCTTGCCATGGCCGGGACGATTGACCAGCTCACGCACCAGGCTGTTGTCTTCAAAGCAGGAGAGGGTCACGGCCTCGCCGTAAAACAGCGCCTTGCCGCCATAGTCCTGAAACAGGGGGTCAGCGACCCTAAGGGCATCGCCATGTTCATCGCAAAGGTCGGGCAGCAGGTCCAGCATGATCATCATCCTTCCATGGAGTGAAATGTGTCCGCTCATTCTTTCATCATGTCGGGGCGCTGACAATCCACCGGCCGGGTGCCCTGTCCGGATGGCGGGGGGCCATGTCAGCCCGAAGGCCTGAACCGCCAGCGGGACGCAAGCGCCCCCAGATGACAGGGCGGCCCTTCCAGCAACACGGGCACCAGCCAGAGCTCTCCTTCACGCACCCAATAGAGGGCATTCTGGCCAAATCGGGCGGCCAGCCGGATCGCCTCTGGCAGCGAAAGCGGCAACAACAGCGACGCCTCCTGCCAGCGCTCATCCTCATCGCTCCCCCAGACCTCTCCCATGACGGGACACTCGCCCACTTGCCGGACAAGGGCTCGCTGGCGACGGGCATTGCGGCGCAGCCCCACCCACCGGCTGGCCGGGTTCCAGGCCGTGACAATGGCATAGGCTGGGCAGCAGGGAGGCGCAAAGGGGGCGATGAAGCACACTTTTCTGTAGTTTTCCCACAAAGTCATGTCAACCACATGTTACATCCCATTACATTTATTAAGGGCGAAAAAGCGGGTCAGCCCAAGTATGATGCAGCGAACTCGGGGATTGACTTATATCAAAGCTGAGTTAAAAAGTTGCTATCTGACGGCAAAGAGTGTTGTTATGCGCCTGTTAACTGATAAAATGCAGCAACTTTTGTAATGGACTACCTCTCCGGGCTTCTCTTGTTCAGACTTGTTGAGAGCCCATGTACGGCACAGGGATGCTTGCCGACATAGTTACCAAATTCGCGATGATTCGACCTGATATTCATACCCAGGATGACGTAATAAATTTTCAGGACCGGTCGGATAACGCCAAAGAGTGTTAAAATTTCGATAATTAACTGATAAGAATCTGGGAATACTCATGCAAACACCACATATTCTGATCGTCGAAGACGAGCTGGTCACCCGCAACACCCTCAAGAGCATCTTCGAAGCCGAAGGCTACATCGTGCTCGAAGCCAACAACGGTGACGAGATGCACCAGGCCCTGACCAGCCACACCATCAACCTGGTGATCATGGACATCAACCTGCCGGGCAAGAACGGCCTGCTGCTGGCGCGCGAGTTGCGTGAAGATGACAACATCGCCCTGATGTTCCTGACCGGTCGCGACAACGAAGTGGACAAGATCCTGGGGCTGGAGATCGGCGCAGATGACTACATCACCAAGCCGTTCAACCCCCGTGAACTGACCATCCGTGCCCGCAACCTGCTGAGCCGCACCATGAACGTGGCCGCCGGTGGCGAAGAGAAGAAGCTGGTGGAACGTTATCTGTTCAATGGCTGGGCCCTGGACATCAACAGCCGCGCCCTGGTCAGCCCGGCTGGCGACATGTTCAAGCTGCCCCGCTCCGAGTTCCGCGCCATGCTGCATTTCTGCGAGAACCCGGGCCAGATCCAGACCCGTGCCGAGCTGCTCAAGAAGATGACGGGCCGCGAACTCAAGCCCCACGACCGCACCGTGGACGTGACCATCCGCCGTATTCGCAAGCACTTCGAGAGCGTGGGCGACACCCCGGAGATCATCGCCACCATCCATGGCGAAGGCTATCGCTTCTGCGGCGAGCTGGAGCAGGAGTAATCCTCCCCACTCCCGAGTTGAAAAGGCGCCCTGTGGCGCCTTTTCCATGTCTGCGCCTTTCAGCTTGGCCGCTCTGGCACTCTCGCCGGCATCAAAAAACAGACAACAAAAAGCCCACTCGCAGGAGTGGGCTTTTTGTGTGAAGACTGGAGCGGGCAGCGGGAATCGAACCCGCATCATCAGCTTGGAAGGCTGAGGTAATAGCCATTATACGATGCCCGCTAGGCATCAAAACTTGCTTGGTGTGATGGGGAATCCCCACGACAGACAGCCATCTGGCTGATATGGACAACGGCGCGTGCCGCTATCTGGAATGTGGAGCGGGTGATGGGAATCGAACCCACGTATGCAGCTTGGGAAGCTACCGTTCTACCATTGAACTACACCCGCGTCAGTGGCCTCTACTATATGCATTTTGCCGCCGAGCGCAATCACCGACCTCGCATTTTTTGCCATAAATCAAGCTGTTCGGCCAACTAATGAGCATGAAGCCGATTTTTCACACAATGATGTTCCTCCGCCCGGTTCTGCAAGGTTGCCAAGCCGTGGGGGCGACGATAGTCTTGCGCCACTCGTTTGAGGAGGGTGGTAATGGACAAGAACAGACAGAAACATCTCTATGGCTGGTTGCGCAAACAATCGGGCCATGGTCGGCGCTGGATCGGCATCTCCATCGCCTTCGGGCTGGGTCAGGGCGTCCTGATGGTGATGCAGGCCTGGTTGCTGGCGACCCTGATTCACGGTTTCATCATCGAAGGCTCCACGCCGAAGCACTCCGCCCCCCTCTTCATCAGTCTGTTGCTGGTGACCCTGACCAAGGCGGCCCTGGCCTATGGCCGCGAGGTGGCGAGTTTCAAGGCGGGCAGTGCGGTGCGCCAGGCCATCCGCGAGCTGGTGCTCACCCGCCTCGCCAGGCTCGGCCCTGCTTATATCCAGCGTCGTCCCGCCGGTAGCTGGGCCAGCCTGCTGCTCGAGCAGATCGAAGAGATGCAGGACTTCTTCTCCCGCTATCTGCCCCAGATGGCCATCGCCGTCTTTATTCCCCTGGTGATCCTGGTCTCCGTGTTCCCGGTCAACTGGGCGGCGGGCCTCATTCTGCTCGGCACGGCCCCCCTCATTCCTCTCTTCATGATCCTGGTGGGGGTGGGTGCCGCCGATGCCAACCGCCGCAACTTCCAGTCGCTGGCGCGCCTCTCAGGCCACTTCCTCGATCGCCTGAAGGGACTGCGCACCCTGCAGCTTTTCATGCGTACCCGGGCGGAAGGGGAGGCCATCCGCGATGCATCGGAAGATTTTCGCGAGCGCACCATGGAGGTGCTGCGCCTCGCCTTCCTGAGCACGGCCGTGCTGGAGTTCTTCGCCGCCATCGCGGTGGCCCTGGTGGCCGTCTACTTCGGTTTCTCCTACATCGATCACCTCAACTTTGGCAGCTATGGTGTCAAGGTCACCCTCTTTACCGGCCTGTTCGTGCTCTTCCTCGCCCCCGAGTTCTACGCGCCGCTGCGGGAACTCGGTGCCCACTATCACGCCAAGGCACAGGCCATTGGCGCCGCCGAACAACTGCTGGAATTTCTCGAGGCCGACGTGAGCGAACCCGCCTCCGGGACGCTCCCCTTCCATGCGGATGGCCCCGTCAAGGTAGAAGCCCGCAGCCTGGAAGTGCTGAGCGCCGAGGGCAAGGTGCTGGTCGGTCCCCTCGATTTCACGCTGGAAGCCGGCACGCGCACCGCCCTGGTCGGCATCAGCGGCGCGGGCAAGAGCTCCCTGGTCAATGCCCTGCTCGGTTTTGCCCCCTATCGCGGTTCCCTGTGCGTCAACGGAGTGGAACTTCGTACCATGGACATCAGCCAGTGGCGCCAGCAGCTAGGCTGGCTCTCCCAGAATCCCCAACTCTTCCACAGCTCCCTGCGGGACAACCTGCTTCTGGCCAGACCATCCGCCAGCGACGCCGAGCTGGAATCCGCGCTCAAGCGCGCCCAGGCCTGGGAGTTCGTCAACGAGAAAGGGCTGGACTATCGGGTCGGGGATCAGGCAGGCGGCCTCTCCGTCGGCCAGGCCCAGCGCATCGCCCTTGCCCGTACCCTGCTCAAGACGACCCAGATGATGGTGCTGGATGAACCCACTGCCAGCCTGGATCGCCATTCTGAGCGAGCCGTCATGAGCGCCCTCGAACAGGCCGCACAAGGTCAGACCCTGCTGATGATCACCCACCGCCTCGATCAGCTCAGCCAGATGGACAACATCCTGGTGCTGGCGCACGGCAAGCTGGTGGAGCAGGGACGTTTTGCCGCACTCGGCGAGGCCCAGGGCCCCTTCGCCCGCCTCCTGTCGCAATCCCAAGGTTTCGGAGACTCTCTCGATGACTGATCTATTGCCGTTCCTGCGCCTTTATCGCCAGCACTGGCTCAGCCTCTCCATCGGCCTGCTGCTGGCCCTGGTCACCCTGGTGGCCGGCATGGGCCTGCTCTCCCTCTCCGGCTGGTTCCTCTCCGCCGCCGCCGTCGCCGGGCTGGCGGTCGCCACCCGAGACACCTTCAACTACATGACCCCTGCGGGGGGCGTGCGTTTCTTCTCCATCGTGCGCACCGCCAGTCGCTGGGGCGAGCGGGTCGTGAGCCACGACGCCACCTTCCGGGTGCTGACCCGGCTGCGGGTCTGGTTCTGGCAAAAGCTCTCCCCTCTCTCCCCCGGCTCCCTTGCCGGTTTTCGCCAGGCTGACCTGCTCAACCGTCTGGTGGCCGACATCGATGCCATGGATCACGTCTATCTGCGCCTCATCACCCCCATTGGGGCGGCCCTGCTGAGCTGCGCCGGGCTGGTCTTCTTCCTCTCCTTCTTCGATGGTCGCCTGGCGCTGACGCTGGGAGCCATTCTGCTCTTTGGCATGCTGGCCTTGCCCCTGGTCTTCTATTTTGCCGGGCGCGCGCCGGGCCGCCAGCTCATCGCCGAGAAGTCCAACCTGCGCACCCGCATGGTGGACTATCTGGACGGCCAGGCCGAACTGCAGATGTTCGCCGCCGCTCCCGAGGCGCTCACCGGATTGCAGCAGGCGGAGCAGGCCCTGATCCGGGCCCAGGCCCGCATGGCCCGCGTCAGCGGCCTGGCCGCCTTCTCGGTGCAGTTGCTGAGCGGCTGGACTCTGACCCTGATGCTCTGGCTGGCCGGTCACGGCGTCGGTGGCAGTGCCCCTGACCCCATCACGGCACTCATGGTGTTCGCTACCCTGGCGAGCTTCGAGGCGCTGCTGCCGCTGGCCGGTGCCTTCCAGCACCTCTCCACCAGCCTCACCTCCGCCCGCCGTCTCAACGAGATCCTGCAAGAGGCCAAGGCGCCGGAGTGGGGAGCACAGCAAGCCCCCGCTGCCCGGGGTGCCGTGCAGATAAGCGACCTGTATTTCACCTATCCAGGCCAGGATGCACCCGTGCTGCAAGGGTGCACCCTGCAACTGCATGCCGGAGAGAAGCTGGCGCTGCTGGGGCAGACCGGCTGTGGCAAGTCCACCCTGATGGGGTTGCTGACCCGGGAGTGGACGGCCCTATCGGGGGAGATCCTGCTCGATGGCAAGCCCCTCACCGATTACAGCGAAGAGGCGCTGCGCGCCTCCTGCTCCGTGGTGAGCCAGCGGGTCCACCTGTTTGCCGATACCCTGCGTGGCAACCTCACCCTGGCCGCCCCCGGAGCCAGCGACGAACGGCTCATCGAGGTACTCACCCAGGTGGGGCTCGGGACTCTGCTGTGCGATGAGGGTGAGCAGGCCGAACAGGGGCTGGATGCCTGGCTCGGGGATGGCGGGCGTCCGCTCTCCGGCGGGGAGCGCCGCCGCATCGGCATCGCCCGCGCCCTGCTCCACGATGCACCGCTCTGGCTGCTGGACGAGCCCACCGAAGGGCTCGATACCCAGACCGAACGGGAGATCATGGATCTGCTGCTGACCCTGGGGGCGGATCGCACCCTGCTGCTCATCTCCCACCGCCTGCTGGGGCTGGAACGGATGGACAGGGTAGCCCTGATGGAAGAGGGTCGCATCCGTCTGTGTGCCCCCCACCAGGAGCTGCTGGAAGATGATCACTACCGCAGCCTGCACCGGCGACTGGCCCCCGCCTGATCCGGGGTCGTCTCGCTACAATCCATTGATATGGCTAAAAATGGGGCTGGTCGCCATCGGCGACTGCCCCCTATAATGACCCACTCGCCACCCAACAAGATGCCGATATGAAACGCCTGATCCTGATGATGCCCCTGATTGCCTCCGGTTGCGCCGACTTCGCCTTCAACAGCAATCTGGACAAGGAAAACTTCGACGAGTACTTCAAGCCGGGGAGCGTGCGGATCTACGAGCAGAGCGAGCTCGCCGACCTCAACTACCTCTATCTCGGCACCGTCGAGGGGGAATCCTGCCAGAGCGATGCCAATCAGGCGGTGCCCAATGCCGGTGAAGCCCGTACCCTGGCCCGCCGCCGCGTGGCGGACATGGGGGGCAACGGCGTCAGCTTCGACAAGTGCGCCGAGTTCAGCGACGTGCCCGGCTGCCTGAAGCAGGTGATCTGCTACGGCCAGGCGCTGAAAGTGGCCGAAGAGAAGTAAGTCCTGCCATGGCGATCGCCATCGTGCGACTCGGCAGCCTCCGCCTCGAGGATGAGGGGCTTCGCATCGGCACCGTGCGTCGCCCCCCTCGCGGCGTGCCCAAAGCGGCGTTCGCCAGCCTGGATTGGTACGACGTCTGGTTCCCCAATCTGGCCCCCAGCGCCGAGACCATGAAACTCGGTCAGACTGCCGACACCCCGGCCCGGTGGACCGCCTTCTGCAAGCAGTACAAGGCTGAGATGGCCGCCCCGGCCGCGAGGCACGATCTGGCCCTGCTGGCCGCCCTCTCCCACACCACCCATTTCTCGGTGGGGTGCTACTGCGAACAGGAGTCCCGCTGCCATCGCAGTGTGCTGAGGCCCCTGCTGGCCGAGGCGGGTGCGGTGCTGCGCTGAGCGCCCGTCATGGATGAACACCCCACATGAGAAGAGGGCACCCCAGGGTGCCCTCTTCTTTATGATGTCAGCTAGTACGCATTCGATGACAGGGGAAGCGCCCCCCGTCGTCGCAAGGCCTGTTCCTCATCAGGGGTCATGCCCGGCAGCGGCCCCCGGGGGTTGCTGGCAAGCCATACCACCAGATCGTCAACCGTCTCCTCCAGGGGGCGAAAGTTCAGCCCATGGACGATGGCGGCCTCGGCGCTGATGGTGCCATACCCAGCATACTCCGGCAGCTCGTTTGGCAGCAGCGTGGGATAGCTTTGCCAGGGCGCCACCCCTGCCGCCATCAGGTCACGCCAGGGAGCCCACTCGAGCTGCAAGGGGGTCACTGGCGTCAGCCGGGCAGCGAGGCGCTCCACCCAGTCGTTCAGTGCGATGCCGGGCTTGATCAGGTTGAAGCACCCAGCGAGTCGCTGCTCGGCAGCCCGCAGCACGAACTCGGCACAGTCGCGCACATCCAGGTATTGCAGCCTGTCCTCCCCCAGCCCCGGCAAGAGCCAGGGCCCGCCCCGCTGCACCCGCCTCACCCACCAGGCAAGACGAGCGGTCGGGTCAAAGGGGCCGCAGAGCACGCCGGGGCGCAGGGTGCACAGGCGATCTCCCCAGCGGGCGCGATACACCGACTCGCACAGCACCTTGAGGGGGCCGTAGTCGGTGGGCGTTCCTGCCATCTCGTGCAGGGGGGCCGACTCATCCATGCCGGGTTGGGAAAAATCGCGATAGACACTGATGGTGGAGATGAAGATGAGCCGATCGCAGCGCCCCAGCAGGGCGTCAGAGAGCCCTTCGGCCTGTTCGGGGCGATAGCAGCAGGTGTCGATGACCAGATCCCAGTGCCGCCCCTCGCCCCGCAAGGGGGCCAGGTCCCCGTCTCTGTCTCCGTGAAGCTGGGTCAGCTCCCGCCAATCCGGGTGCTGGCGGTGGCCGCGATTGAACAGCGTCACCTCGTGCCCCCAATCCAGGGCCAGCGTGGTCAGGTGGCGACCCAGAAAGCCGGTGCCGCCGATAATCAACAATTTCATCCCTGTCTCTCCTCTATGGCGCCCTCTCCTTGCAGCCCCTCCACGGGCAGCCGAAACGGCCATGGCCTGGCATGGTGAGCACACGCCCTGATGCCGCCAGGCATATCGTCATGGTGCGGGCAGCAGATTCCTTGTCCGCTCCCCCGCCACCCCTTTTGCCGCCCCACCCTACGCAAGTTGGCACCAGGACACAGCCCCCTGGCACCGGGTCTGGGATCGGGATCACAGGGGCCGCGTCCTGGTACTCCCCCTGCGTTTTCGGCGTGCCTGTGCTACATTGCCCGGGTTTTCAGCCAGGATCCGCCATGAAGTTCGATATCGATACCCTAGGGATCATCCGCTCTCCCTACAAGGAGAAGTTCGCCATACCCCGCCAGCCCGGTCTGGTCAGCGCGGCTCGCGCCCGCCTCGAACTGCTTCCTCCCTACGATCAGCCCGATGTGCTGCGCGGCATCGAGCAATTCTCCCATCTCTGGATCAGCTTCGTGTTTCACCAGACCATGGATCAGGGCTGGCACCCGACGGTGCGCCCGCCGCGCCTCGGCGGCAACGAGCGGGTCGGGGTCTTTGCCACCCGCTCCACCTTCCGCCCCAACCCCCTTGGCCTCTCCGTGGTCGAGCTGCACGGGGTGGGACGTGAGCGCGGCAAGCTCTGGCTCGAGCTGGGCGCCGTGGACTTGCTCGACGGCACCCCCGTCGTCGACATCAAGCCCTATGTCCCCTATGCCGACAGCCTGCCCCACGCCCGTGGTGGTTTCGCCCCCGATGCCCCCACCCCGCCGCTGGCGGTGAGCTTCAGCGCCCAGGCCGAGCAGCAGCTCGCCCCCTGGCTCAAGGCCCACCCGGAGCTGCGTGAACTGGTGAGGGAGGTGCTGGCCCAGGATCCCCGCCCTGCTTACAAGAAGGGCAAGCCGGATGACAAGGTGTACGGTGTCAGATTGTTCGATGTGAACGTGCGATTTCAGATAAAAGAACCGCAATGTCAGGTACTGGCCATCGAACCCGCTTGAAAAAGCCTCTCGGGCAGCATGAAAAAAGCCACCCTCCCGGGTTAATGCCGATCAGTTAAGGATCCATTGACCGATCCTCAGGCTGTGTAAGAATCCGAAACTCCTTGTTGGGTTTCGGATTTTTTTATGCGTATCGACCAAGCTCTCGACTTCATTCACGCCTGTCCTCCCGGAAAGTTTGAGTCCCTGTCTGACCTGCTGTCACCTGAACTGGTGCAGGCTTGCTTGGCCGAGACGGGCTCCGTCTCCTTGCGCCGACGGCGCATGCCCATGGAGCGGGTGCTATGGGCCATTATCGGGATGTCCTTGTTTCGTCATGTCCCTATGGCCCAGCTGGCCAACCAGCTCGATATCCTGTTACCCGGCGACCGGCCGTTTGTCGTCCCCAGCGCCTTCATCCAGGCGCGCCAAAAACTGGCTGACCAAGCCGTTCGACAGGTGTTCCAGCAGACCGCCACACTCTGGCATCAGCAGTGTCAGCACCCCACCTGGGCCGGCTTGCAGCTGCTGGCCGTGGACGGGGTGGTCTGGCGCACGCCCGATACTCCGGACAATGCCGGCGCCTTTGCCAAGTCGAAAACCGTCCAGGGGGAGACGCAATATCCCCAGGTCCGCATGTTGTGTCAGATGGAGCTGACCAGTCATCTGCTGACCCAGACAGTGATGGACTCCTGTGCGGTAAACGAGATGGTGTTGGCAGAGCAACTGATTGAAAAAACACCCGATAATAGCCTGACCCTGTTCGATAAGGGCTTCTACTCACTGGGGTTACTCCATGCCTGGCAACGCCAGGGCGTAGCGCGTCACTGGCTTATTCCGCTGAAAAAGGGGGCTCAATACGAGGTCATCCGCAAGCTGGGGCGGCAGGATGTGCTGGTACGCCTCAGTGCCAGTCCGCAGGCCAAGAAGAAGTGGAGCGAGTTGCCGGAGCAGTTCGAAGCCCGGCTGCTGACCCGGACGGTAAACGGCAAGGAGCGGCAGGTGCTGACCTCGCTCACCGACCCGCTGCGCTTCCCGGCCAGCGAGTTGATGGAGCTATACCAGAATCGCTGGGAAATCGAGCTGGGCTATCGGGAGATGAAACATAGCCTGCAACAGCACCGGCTGACGCTGCGCAGCAAGAAACCCGATGGAGTAAGGCAGGAGCTATGGGGCTTGGTATTGGCCTATAACCTACTGAGATATCAGATGGTTAGGATGGCGGCGAGCTTAAAGGGCTATACGGCCAGCCAGTTGAGCTTTCACATGGCATCGGTGTATCTGCTGCATGAACTCAGTTGCCTGCCGTTTGTGTCACCGGGCATGGTTCCAGGGCGTGTCGCTGAGTTGGACAAACAGGCAGAGCAGTTCAAGTTACCCGCCCGCCGAGAACGAAGTTACCCAAGGTGCATCAAAGCCAAACCACAGAAGTATGCGACGAGAAAACCTAGTAAAAACAATGCCAGTCAGGCTTAACTGACTGGCATTA